>CAYQCS010000057.1:0-3898 GCA_964416105.1 uncultured Candidatus Saccharibacteria bacterium | reverse complement strand
GGATAACCGCTGAAAGCATATAAGCGGGAAGCCGGCCCCAAGATTAGGTATCGTTAAGGCCCGTAAGAGATGATTACGTTGATAGGCTTTAGGTGTACGCACCGTAAGGTGTTGAGCCGAGAAGTACTAATCCGCCGATTCTATTAGGAACTTTGTACGACAGTGTACGGTAATCTACATTACTTGAGATTTTGGAAGATCAGATTATTTTGGAAATGTTTTTGGTTGATGGTTTAAAATTCTAATAACCAAACACCAATGATCAGTGATCAAATTAATCCCTGTGATTTAATTGGTTATTGGTTATTGAAAATTGATAATTATGTAAATAACCAATAACCAAATTGAGTTCTCCGTTCTGGTGGTTCGGCGCTATGGCAACACCCGTTCCCATTCCGAACACGGCAGTTAAACGTAGTTGCGGCGATGATAGTCCTTCGGGGCGAAAGTAGCTAGCCGCCAGAACAGAGAATTCAAGCAAATTAACCCCTGATTCAATCAGAGGTTTTTTGATTTTTTGAAAAATGACAACAGTGCTTCATATATGCGATAATATATGATCGATTATTTAGTTTTTTAAAAATTATAAAATGCTATCTTGGGCACAAAAAAGAAGACTTACATATGGCACAATAGCAGTGGTATTTGTGATCTTGGTGATAGGTTTGCCAAGTTTTTTGATATTTTATAGAGCTCCTACTTGTTTTGATAATAAGCAAAACGGAGGTGAATTTGGTATAGATTGTGGAGGCAAATGCGAGCGCTTGTGCCAAAGCAGTTTTTTTGCTCCAAGCGTAGCGTGGACAAGATTTGAGATGGTTGTTCCTGGAACATATAATATTGCTTCATATGTTATCAATCCAAATACTGATGCCGAAGCCAAGGAAGTTCCTTTTAATATGTCCCTGTATGATCGAGAGGGGATGTTGATTATTACAAAAAGTGGAAATGTGACGATACCGCCACATCGAAATATTCTGGCCTTCAGCAGTCTTGTCAATGTTGGTCAGAGTATTCCTTCAAGATCTACTTTCGAATTTAGTTCTCCTCCAAATTGGGAAAAGAAAAAAGATTCGCTCCCTTATCTGAGTGTTATTTCTAAGGATTATTCAGAAGAAGAGAACAGATCTTCTTTACTGGTAAAGATTAGAAATTCAAATTCAAAGAGTGTTCAGAACTTGATAGTCTTTTCTATTCTCTATGATAAAGAAGGCAATGTTGTTGGTTTCTCTAAGACAAAAATTGACGAGATTGGACCAAGTTCTATAGCGGACGCTCCTTTTACTTGGAATTATAGTCGGGATGATCAAGTGGTTTCCATAGAAGTGTTATATATGGCAGAATAGGGTGGTATGCCTTTTCCAAAAATATTTAAAACTTCTACTCTGAAAAGAGATAACAGTCAGATCGACTGGGTTTTGTTTTTTACTACGATCATATTGCTTATGGCCGGTTTGGTGACTATGCACTCTTTTGGTAACGATGGTTCCTACGCATTTCGTCAATTAGCGGTTATCTTGATTGCTCTGGTTGTGTTTTTCATAGTCAATTATTTTTTTGATCCTCGATTACTTCGATCCACTTCCGTGTCGGTATTTTTGTTTATGTTAATAACTGTTTTACTTTCAGCTCTATTTGTCGTTGGGAAGATCTCTCACGGTGCGCGTGGTTGGCTTGATTTTGGTCTATTATCTTTGCAGCCATCTGATTTTGCAAAAGTAGTATTGGTTATAATTCTTGCGAAATATTTTTCCCGGCGTCATATAGAGATAGCCAATATCAAGCATATTATAATATCTGGTCTTTATGCTTTTGTGTTTTTTGTATTAGTTTTGGTTCATCCAGATCTTGGTTCGGCGATGATAATCTTGCTTATATGGTTGGGAATGACGATGGTCTCTGGTATTTCCAAAAAACATCTTTTAGCAATGATTGCTATTGCCATAATTAGTTTTGCTCTATTATGGTCTTTTGTTTTCAAAGAATATCAAAAAAATAGAATAAGAAGCTTTCTTGATCCTCTGTCAGATATTAGAGGTGCTGGTTACAATGCCTACCAATCTACCGTTGCCGTCGGTTCTGGTGGTCTGTTGGGAAAAGGTATTGGTTATGGTACACAGTCAAGACTTAAGTTTTTGCCCGAGTATCAAACGGATTTCATCTTTGCGGCTTTTGCTGAAGAGTGGGGGTTTGTCGGGGTACTGATCTTACTTTTATGCTATGGGATTATTGTTTGGCGGACTATATTTATTGCCATAAATGGATCTTCTAATTTTGAAATTCTCTTTGGCTCAGGAGTTGCTATCTATTTCATTGTTCATATTGTTATAAATGTAAGCATGAATATGCAGTTATTGCCGGTAACAGGAACACCGTTACCGTTTATGAGTTATGGTGGCTCGCACACTTTGTCTGAATATATACTACTGGGATTACTCTTTTCGATGAGAAGATATTCTCGGGTTGTCCACAAAGATATAGCAAAAAATGAGTTTATAGGACCACAATAAAGTGCTATTTTGGTGTATTCAATTTATCCACACTGATTGTGCCTATTGTTTATTTCCAAGGGTGTTATAATTGTTATGTAATGACGGATTTCCTTAAAACGTCAGTGTTGCCTGGTGTCGCGGTGCCTGATCACAAACATCACCGCATGCTTGTTATTTTGATTGTTTTGCTTATTGTAGCGATCGTGATTGGGGTTGTCGTTTATTTTGGATACAAAAAAGAAGAAATAGATTTTAAATATACTCCGGTTGATCAAAGTGATGTTTTAAATAAGAGGTTAGAGGAAGCAAGTAATTATTCAATCAAACTTAGTGAACAAGAAAAATTAAAAAGGATTACAGCAGTGGAAAAATCAACCGTACCGATAACTGAAGAGGAAAAACTTAAAAGATTAGAGGCAGTTAACAATTTTAATACAAATAAATAATATTTAAAATATAATTATGAAAAACAAATCATTTACTCTATCGAAAGTTGCTACAGCTACAGGATTTCTTTTGGGAGCTTTTGCATTGTCTGTACTGGCTGCAACATGGACTCCTCCTGAGTGTGATCCTCCAGGATGTAACACGGATGCTCCTTTAAATGTCGGAACAGATTATCAAATTAAAAAAGGGCCGATCTCTTTGACTGGTCTAAGTCTTGGTAAAGAAGATGCTCCTTTTGGTACTGCAAAACTTGATATTGAAGGCACAGCTATTACTACAGGTTTAGTCGTCAATGGACTTACATATACAGATAGTTTGCAAGTTGGTGGTACTGATGCTAGTAGACAGAATTATGTGTTAACTAACGATGGTACAGGTGTTGCGTTGTGGAAGCCGATTGGATCTTTAATCGAAGAGATTACTCCCGGTTCTGGAAGTGTCGAATATTTTGAAATCGATGTTCCAAGACCAGGAAAGAATCCACGTGCAACTAGTGGTTCCAATAATGCTTCCGTTACTAATGAGACAAGATCTCTTACAAATGAAGATGGACAGGTCTATCCTGTGAGTGTTAGAAAACTTACCACTACAAGTACTTCGTTTAAGTTCTGCGCTTTATCTCGTATAGGTGATGATTTTGCAAATTCTGATAGATCAGGATCATTCTGCCAAGTCAAAAAGAACGCTAACGGTACATGGGAACTTTCTGGTGGTCGCGGTGATGATCCTAGTTTCTTTTGCGGAATGTATTGTATGCAGTAGGACTTCTTTGATTGTTGATTGTTATGTCTCCAAATAAATTATCTCGTTATTTTCAATAGAATTTTGAATAGAATATTTGGTATTTATTTGTTCTCGTAAGTTATTACCATACCTCTTGCGTTCTTCTGGATGTTCGATCATGAAAGATATAGCATGAGCCAATTCTCGAGGGTTTTTGGGTTGAATCAAAATACCTG
>CAYQCS010000056.1:0-4193 GCA_964416105.1 uncultured Candidatus Saccharibacteria bacterium | reverse complement strand
GCGCCCTGTAACCATGCGCGCACGCAAGGACCGGAAAACACCGGTCCTTTGTTTTGTATGAACAAATTCTTTTTTAACGGTATGTGCAAATTAAAACCCTAACCTCTCTAATAGACGATGCAAAAAATGTTCATGATGTTCGGTCTCGCTAATGTATTTGAGTAAGACTTCTCGCACTTCCTCCGGATCTATTTCAGCGATAAATATGATTATGTAAGGCGATAGTAGATGTCTTGATTTGAGAATAATTCGAGCCGGCACGATGTCGTGTGGTATCCAGAATGATTCAAGTGAAAGAAAAGAATGAAAATCGTTATTGACGATAATGCCACGGTCGTTGATTTCGTGATAGACCTTTCTTGGTGGTCGTGAGGCGTGAAGAACCAAAGCGACCGAGGCGACCAAGATGAAAATACCGGTTATGTAATTGCCGAAGATCATTGCTACGGCTGATATCGCCAAAGTGATAATGCCAACCGACCAATACCAGTCAGGTTTTTTTTCGACATGATAGTGCTCTGGTGCATTCCAAGAGATGAGAGGTTCTGTCGCCATTGTCCAATTATATCGTCAAGTAAGGATTTGTGGAAGTTAAATTATCGTAACGTCGCTCAGTTTTTAGCTTTTGGTCGTAAGTAGTATTGATTAGGATAGTTGTATCTTAGCGACCATTCATTATAAAAGTTAGTTCTTTTATTTCTTGTTGATTCAAAACAGTACCGTATGTAAGCGGACTCCAATAGATAAAAGCAAAGAAGGCTATTACCAGAATTATTATAGAAGTGAGGATTTTTAGTTTTGGCTTTAATAATTCTACGAAAAAAGCAATTGCGATAATGCTGAAGATTAAAGCGGTTTCATAGTGGTAAAGAAACATTACTCGACCGATGAGCATGAAAGGAAAGATGTTGGTGAAATAGCCGACGATTAGTATTAGAGCCACCTTTGAATTTTCCGGATTATCGATAAGCTGTTTGTGCTCCAAGAATTTAAAGATAGAGACTAGTGCTAACATAAAGATTACGAAAGTACCTAGCCAATATATGAACGGATTGCCAAATAAGTAGATGTAAGAATTGTCTCCGTTTGGACTAGCTTTGTCTTGCCAATAAAATACCGGTTTTTGCATTACAGGCCAGCTGTACCATTTGCTTGAATAGGGATGCGTGGCGGTCATGGTCTGGTTCGAAGTGAACATCACTTTGTTAAGTTCCAGAAACTTAGAGACAAAGCCAAGCTCTTCGATATTTGGATCTCCAAAATATTTGCTACCAGCAAGAGATTTTTGGAAACGATCGGTCATGAAGACATCTCCTTTGCCAGAATAAGGTAGGGCAGTAAAATGAATTGCAAAAAATGATATGTATATAGCCAATAAGATAACTACATATTTGAAAATAAAATAGGTTATTTTCTTGAAGGATGTTTTGAAATTATTACCATCTTCATATAGACGATATATTTCTAAGAAAAATATTACTAAGAAGAAAGTTAGACTAGTCCACTTTATTGAAACTGCGAAACTGGCAAAAATAGCTGAAAGGGCAAAAAATAACGAACTCCTCGGCAAGATGATGCGCCGGGTATATTCAAGGTAAAAAAGGATAGAACTAAAACCAAAGACAAGCATAATAATGTCAGGAAGAATGAAGCGAGACTGGACCAGAAGAGAGTTTTCTAGGCAGACCAGTATTCCTGCTACAAAAGAGGCGGTTTTGGAGAAGTTCAGACGACGACAAATCGCATATATTATTATGGGAAGTATTGTTCCTGCAATCATAGGGACAACACGAAGCTCTACCAGAGCCTCAGGTAAAGTGTTGCCAATAGTAGACCAATCGGCGATTTGATTGCTTATGCCAATGATTTTACCTACAAAAGCGTATAGAAGTTTGACCAAAGGCGGATGAATGTCAAAAAAGTAATTTCCTTGCCAATAATTACTAGCGAAATTGCCATAATAGACTTCGTCGAAAACCACGGACGCTGGAAAGCCGAAATGGATAAAGTGGAAGAAGGCACTTATTGCAAGAATGATTGCGGGGACCATGCCCAAAGTATATCAGAGTAAAAAGGAGTATTCACGAGGCAAGAAATAATCTATACTAGGGCTATGTATTTATCTGTAATTATTCCTGCATATAATGAAGAGAAGAGGTTGGAGAAGACGGTTCGAAGTGTCGCTGAATATTTGGGGAGACAATCTTATCAAAGTGAGATAATCATCGTAGATGATGGTTCGACGGATTCTACTTTGGAATTATCTAATAGGTTAGCTCAGCAATTTTCGATAATAAAAGTTATTAGCGATAGTATTAATCACGGCAAGGGCTATGCAGTTAGAACTGGGATTTTGAAAGCCGTGGGCGACTACCGTTTATTCATGGATTCTGATGGATCGACACCTATCGATCAGATCGAAAAGCTTTTGCCATATTTCGGTCAAGGTTTTGATGTTGTCATTGGTTCAAGAAGGGTAGAGGGGGCAGATATCAGGACCGATCAACCATGGTATAGGATTTTCTTAGGTTTTATTTTCAGGAATATTGTCAACCTGATCTTGCCTTTGAATGTAATCGATTCCCAAAACGGTTTCAAAGCCTTCTCGGCCAAATCTGCCCAAGATATTTTCTCCAAACAAAAGATTGATCGTTGGGCCTTCGATGTAGAAGTCTTGGCCTTGGCAGTCAAACTTGGTTATAAAATCAAAGAAGTACCGATCGTCTGGACCGACAGTGCGCAGAGCAAAGTCACTTTCGGCGGGATGGTCGGGATGCTGTGGGAGGTCGTGAAGGTGAGGTGGGGGAATCTTTAAGATTTGATTTTCCTTTTGTCTTAATATTTTATATGATATTGCAAATATATGGTGTTAAATCATGATATAACTTATGATATGAAAAATACAACGATTATTCCGTTGGATCGTATTGAGTCACTTATATATTTCTTTCGCGGGGAAAAAGTAATGTTTGATTTTGATCTGGCTAGATTCTATGGTGTGGAGACGAAAACACTTAATCGGGCTGTCAAACGAAATCTCAAAAGATTTCCTGGTGATTTTGTGTTTCAGTTGACAGCTATAGAAACTGCCGCTTTGAGGTTCCAATTTGGTACCTCAAAAGGAAAAGGTGGTCGAAGATATCGACCCTATGTTTTCACAGAACAAGGTGTTGCAATGCTTTCTTCCGTTTTACGAAGTGATCGGGCGATTCAGGTTAATGTACAGATAATAAGAACCTTTATGCGATTACGCAAAATGCTTTCAAGTAATAGACCAGTTACTTACAATTCGATTATATTAAAACCCGATATATCAACTGTACCTTTGTATAAAATATGAGGAACTCTATGGAAAAATAGGGGTCGAACACCGCTAGCTTTTTGTTGATTATAGTATTCAATTGTTTCAGGTGGTATTGTTGCGTACTCGCTAAACTTATCCGGATTGAAGCGGTGAAAGTCGCGAGCTTCGGGGATGGTACTTATATCGCGTCTATATAGACAGATTATTATATTTTCAGGTTCAAGAGCTTCAATTGGTATCTCGAACCAACGTTTCCAAACCAGTTCATCAGCCTTGAATCCAGATTTATCTAGATTCTCGAAAAGATTTTTGGGGTGTACGGCTGTAAAATGTAACACATCATTCCATAAGCAATTCAGTATCGGTATTTTAGTGGAAAGTAAATGTTCTCGTCCTTCGTATTTCTTTATATGTGTAGCGTATGCTTCCGGATAAATATTTTTCAGTTGATTAAGAGGGTACAGGGTATTACCTTGCATGTTGTCGACGACTCGGTGGTAAATAAAAGGGATCATTTGCGGAGGGTGTTAGACGAAGTTAGAACCTATTTAATGCTATCAGACCTTACTAAATTCGACATAGTTAAAAGGTGGTAACAGTTATTATTTTAATACACAACTTTCCCCTGAACGAATATAGCCGTTGTTACAATACCAACTTGAACCGTAGACGTAAGCATTTTGAGGTGCGACCACCTTCTCACATCCTGTTTTTTGGTAACCACTGTATGTTGTTTTATAACCACTATTGCAATACCAGTCTGACCCGTATACGTATGCATTTACTGGAGCAATGACTTGCTCACATCCTACTTTGGTTGAACCGCTATAAATCGTTTTATATCCTGAATTACAGTACCAGTCAGAACCATAGACATATGCATTGGCTG
>CAYQCS010000055.1:0-4202 GCA_964416105.1 uncultured Candidatus Saccharibacteria bacterium | reverse complement strand
ACCCTTTAGCTAGTTGAAACTGTTACCATGGCACCCACGGTTAGACAATAAATAGGTTACCGTAGTTGATTATGACTATGGCAACAAAACACGAGGTAATTAGTGATGAATTAAAAGCATATCTTGCCGCCTCCAAATCAGAAAAGAGTAAGATACTTGATCGGTTAGAAAGAACCTTGAAGATGCACAGAAAAGCAATCTGCAGGCGTTTTCGAGTTATACAGACCAGAAAAGAAAATATCGACTGGTTTGATCACCGCGGTCGAAATATTTACTACGGTAAAGATGTAACTGAAGCATTGAAGGAGATTTGGGAAATTGCTCATGAGTGTTGTGCTGAGCGATTATCTGAGGTGAGATCCGAATATGTTTTGATTTTGAAACGTGACAAGATGTGGAAGTACTCCGATGAAGTGACTGGTAAATTACTTGCGATGTCGATTGGTACGATCAAAGATCGATTAAGTAAATTTGACCGAATCGTGTCTGGTGGAGGAAGATGTCTGACTAAACCATCGTCATTAAAAGAAATCATTCCTGTGAGAAGGGGTCCTTGGCAAAATCCTCCGCCAGGATTTCTTGAGGCTGACACAGTTGCTCATTGTGGCAATGATGCATCCGGAGAATTCGCATATACAGTGCAGTTGACTGATATATGCTTGACTTGGTGTTTCCTCGAAGCACAGATGACCAAGGACAAATATCCGACAAAGATGAGTATTGAGTCAATGTTCAATCGGTCACCTTTTCCTTGGACTCTCATTGATCCTGACTCTGGTTCAGAATTCATTAACTGGCATCTTCATGATTGGTGCAAGTGGAAAAATATTTCCATGACTAGAATACGACCAGGTATGAAAAACGATCATGGTCACATAGAACAAAAGAATGACAAGAATGTCAGAAAGTTTGCCGGGTATATCCGTATCGATACCGAGGAGAGATTGGACATTCTAAAAGAACTTTGTATCCAACTCGAAATCTATATTAACCACTTCCAACCTTCGATGAAGTGTGTGGAGAAAATCAGATTCAATATCTCACATTCCTCTAGAAAATATGACAAGCCAAAGACGCCTTACCAACGATTTATGGAACATGAAAAAATTCCTGCTGAAGCAAAGAAAAAGATGAAAGCGTTCCACAAGACTCTGAACCCAAAACTCCTGCACGACAAAATTCTCGAACTCAGGAAAGAATTATTCAAAGAGGCAAAATTTACAAAAAATCGAAAAATGAGTTATGATTGATTACAAGATTTCGGTAACACTTAATTATTGTCTAACAAGTAGAAATATTTAACGAATATACTTATCCTTATTAGCCACATGTCCATCGTGGTCAACAGCATAATGCATGGTGCCTTTTTTATCTGACAAATAAAATAGATAATTGGTCTTAATCGGAGTCAATGTGGCTTGTATAGTATCCAAGCTTGGATTACTTATAGGCGTCGGCGGCAAACCCTTATGTGTATATGTATTATATGGGGAATCCGAGGCAAGATCGTTACGACTAAGTGATGCCGAATCTTTACCTAAAATATAATAAAAAGGTGGATCTACTTGTAGTGGCATACCGATCTCTAGACGCTTCCATAATATTCCAGCAATTATTTTCTTATCATTCAAATTAGTTGCTTCTTTTTCTACAATAGAAGCCATCTTTATGACATCTTCTAGTGGCTTACCAAAAGCTTGAATGGCAAGCAATTCTGTCTTTATTTTTTCCTTAAATGTATCGCGCAACTGATTCAGAACATCTTCTGGACTTACATTTTCATAAAAAAAATATGTTTCTGGAAAAAGATAGCCTTCATACGGCTTGGCTAGAACCATAAAAGATTTTGAATCAAATTTTGGAATTACTTTCTTGATAGTATCTGCAATGTTTTGAGCGGTCATACCTTCTATAATAGTTATCTTCTTCAAAGGTAGATCTTGAATACCGTTGACCAATCTATAAGCAACACGCAAGACCGACTGTGGCTCTTCGAAAAGATAATCGGTAGCTTTGACACTGCGATTGGTCGAAATCATTGCAACAAATAATTTGAACATGAATGGCGATTTGATTATTTGTTTTTCATTCAAAAGATTGGCGACTTGCGATACAGTCTGACCTTTTTGGACTTTTATGATTTCATCTTGAGGAAAGTCTTGTGGCGCCAAAGAAAGATTGATCAAAATTATCAATATTGCAAAAACAAGTATTGAAAGCCCGATAATTATTTTCTTAGAAAAAAACTTTTTAAGTAAAAACATATTATATAGGTAAGTTACCAGGAGCTTGAGACTTCTTGGACGGTATACGATCGAGATTCGGAGTCTGGGCGACCGAACCAGGGAAATGATAAAGTGTCGCCAATTCTTCGCTATTCATGATAAGAGATTTTGACTTGAATGGGGGGTAGAAATACGAACGGCGTTTGTAGGCAGCCAAAGCCAATCGACCAAATCTATTTCTTCTTATATTCATGAAATCTGTCCATGGGTCACCGATCTTGGAATGCCACTTATTACCGTTAGGTTTGAAACCGTTGAAGTGAGGAGCACTGAAATGCTTCATACTGCCTATGATCCCACCCAAAGCAAAAGGAGCATTGAATATGTCCTTTTTGGAAATATAGAGCGCTCTGATACCAACATCAAAAGGATACTTGGTTATCCTTCTTTCGATAGCCGCCGCGGACTCTTTCTCACCTTCGGAAATTGAAGGCAGTTTGGTAAAACCAGTTTCTTCATCTTTTATAGTCGATATCTTCGTCTTTGGATCACGCATTAATAATTCATTCACTTTGGCTATTGCTTCTTTTTCCCAAGAATCCTCTTGTTCAAAAAACTTACCTTTCACTGTTCTATCTTTGATATGAGCTTGCACTAATATTTGAAACCAGACTTGCTGATTCGGACCAACACTGCCAAGAAACTCTATCAGTGGTAAAAGTGGATCAACTTTGAATTCTTCTTTTGGATCTTTGTCCAAGCCATAATCTATATAAGTCTTTATCGGATAAACTGGACTTTTGTTGGTAAATTGAAACTCTCCTGCCCAAATACGGATAAGTGATGGGTCAAAATGAACAGATCGAGAATAATCATCCACTTCTTTGATTTCTATTTCTGGAAACTGAGAATACAAAGCAGACATCACGCCCTGTTTTCTTATCTCCTCGGTCCAAATCAAAAACTTAACTACTCCTTCAACTGAAATCAATTCGAGAGAAAACCAAGGTCTTGTCTCTCCTTTCCAATATTTACCATAAGTACTTCCACCAGAAGCAACATGAAGTGAATTCAAAAACACCTCCATCGCTTTTGGAGATTTCCATGTATCCTTCGGCAATTTGAGTTCCAAGACGATATATTTTCTGGCCAAAAAATTCTTACCCTGGACATAGTCAACCCATAATTCCCAAAATATTTTACCCAAAAATACAGCCAAGAAGATTGGCGCCAAAGCAATGATGAACTCATATGTTTGAGGGACAAAGACAGATTTGAACAGATTTACTATAAAGACGCCAGTTGAGTCAGTTTGCATGACAGTATTATATCAATAATAGAAAATACCAACAAATCTGAAAACGACTTGCCAATATAGAGTGCTACTATAATTAGGCTTTATTTTCTACAGGAATATACTTCCCTTCTTTGTCCTTCTTGAAATATTTTGGATTCTGCAAATTGACAACAATAGTGTTCTCTTTGACATATCTTTCCTTCATCACTTTGTCGATTATTTCTTCTTTAGAAAGTGGACCATTCTTGACCAAAACAGAGCGGATCACATCTCTTACAACTCCCGGAGCATAACCCCATTCAGCCAAAGCGTAGAGTCCTCTGCCAACAAGTACAAAACGAGGATCTTTGATAAGTTCATTGTGAGTCGTAGCTACATGCGCTTTCTTATTGAACATTGTGGTGATCTGTTTGGCTACCTCTCTGAAATGGATCGGCGAACCATGCTTCCTGATAACCAAGAAAGCGTAGTCACGCATACCCTTTGTCTTTATGTTTGGAGAAGCTGAAACGCCCCATTCTCCCAATTGATTCTTGCCAATAGACTTCGAAATCTGCAACCAACGTCTGACAACTTCCTGATTTTTGTATTTTTCCGAAACATCTTCGAGGTGTGTGAGGAATTTACTAACCATTTCTGATTCTGGAAGAAGATCCTGATTACTCAAATTAGAATAGAGC
>CAYQCS010000054.1:0-4255 GCA_964416105.1 uncultured Candidatus Saccharibacteria bacterium | reverse complement strand
TAAATAAGTTGACTTAAGTCTCCAAGATCCAGAAGAAAATATATGGAACCGAGAGATTACTTATATAAACATACTATATTATATAGCATGTTTTGTCAAGATAAACAAAAATATATACTGAAAAGATAGCGTTTCTATAATGACTGGTCGGTGTACGAAATATAACAACTTGACTCGTATACCCCCTAGGGGGTATCATGTGGTCATGAATACAAATAAAGAAAAAATTGTTCGTCGATTAAAAATTATTGAAGGTCAAGTTCGAGGTTTGCGGGAAATGGTCGAAAAAGATACATATTGTATCGATCTTATTACCCAAAGCTCGGCGATCAAACAAGGTCTTTCGAATATTGAAGACATCCTTATGGAAAAGCATCTTTCGCATTGTGTAGTTAAACAAATAAAAGAGGGAACAACCGGCAAAGCTGTAGATGAGGTTCTAAAGGTTTATAAACTTAAGCGCAAATAATCATGGATCACCTTGCTAAAACATATATAGTAAAAGGGATGCACTGTGCTTCTTGTGCCGGTATTATCGAAAAAACTTTTAAGAAGACTGATGGAGTCCAATCTGTTGAAGTCAATTATGGAACTGAAAAAGCAAAAATAGCTTTCGATCAATCAAAGATAAATGCACAAGCACTTTCGAAGAAGATTGAGCCTCTTGGCTATTCTCTTGTACTAGATCAAGAAATGTCTAACGATTATCATGGTCAATCGGCAAGCGAAATGGGGATGAGTGCTGATGAACACACGATGCATTCAGGGCTTAATCAATCAAAAAAAGAGAAACTTGCCGAAGTTGCAGATATGAAGACCAAAGTAATATCTGCTATTCCTATTGCAATTTTGGCGATACTGGTCATGGGTTGGGATATTCTTGCTCAATATGGAATAGTTGGTGAGATGAGTTATATGGTTAAGGAGTTTTCCCATCATCTACTTCCGATATTGGCCACATACATACTTTTTGTCATTGGTAAACCTTATCTTCTTGGTTTTTATAGATTTCTTCGTTATGGCAAAGCAAATATGGATACACTGATCGGTATTGGAACTAGTGCAGCCTTTTTATATAGTTTTGTAGTTACCACCTTTGAGGAATCACTTAGTCCGTTCATAAATGTTGAATATCAATACTATGATGTGACAATTGTGGTTATTACTTTTATTGCACTTGGCAAATATCTTGAGGCCCGATCAAAGATAAAGACTGGTGATGCTATAGAAAAACTCCTCAATCTTCAAGCAAAAACTGCTCTGGTGATTCGAGATGGGAAAGAAGTAGAAATTTCTGTAAATGATGTTATACACGGTGATCTTATCATCGTTAAGCCTGGCGCGAAGATCCCTGTTGATGGTGTTATTACCGAAGGGAATTCTTTCGTTGATGAATCTATGGTTACTGGAGAACCTATGCCTGTTCAAAAGAAGATTGGTGACAATGTCGTCTCTGGTACGATCAATACCAATGGCTCATTTGTTTTCAAAGCTACAAAAGTAGGGTCCGAAACTCTTCTTGCACAGATCATAAAAATGGTCGAAAATGCTCAAGGTAGCAAAGCACCTATTCAAGCACTGGCGGATAAGATTTCTAGCATATTCGTGCCTGTTACTCTTGTTATTGCATTTGTAACACTTGGATTGTGGTTACTTATTGGTACCAATACTATTGGCTTCTCCCAATCTCTTTCATTCGGTTTAGTTTCTTTTGTTGGTGTATTGGTTATCGCTTGTCCATGCGCTTTGGGTCTGGCTACACCGACTGCGATTATTGTCGGAGTTGGTAAAGGTGCTAGAGAAGGTATCCTTATCAAAGACGCAGCAACACTCGAAAAGTTACATAAGGTAAATACTGTGGTCGTCGATAAAACAGGAACGATTACCAAAGGAAAACCAACGCTTGTAGATATACAGAATCTTTCAGATTTGAATAATGATGAACTTATTTCAATCATCGCTTCATTGGAAAAGAAATCTGAACATCCGATTGCGCATGCGATCGTAAGTTATGCTCAAGAAAAGAATATTCCAACATCTGATGTTGCAAACTTCGAAGGATTACAAGGTCGAGGGCTCAAAGGATCTATTAAAGGTAAAGAATATTTTGTTGGAAATGCCAAGCTTTTAAATGATTTAAAGATCTCTTTCGATACTGGGAAACTAAACAAGTTTACCGCAGAAGGTAAGACGCCGGTCATTCTAGCTACTAATGATAAGGTTCTTGGTTTTGTCATGGTGGCTGATGAGATAAAAGCAGAATCGATAGAGATGGTAAGAAATCTTCATAATCTTGGTATCAAAGTAGTCATGCTTACTGGTGACGATGAGAAAACTGCCAGATACATCGCATCTATTGCCGGTATTGATGATGTAATTGCCCATATTCTTCCCCAAGATAAATTGAAAAAGATTCAAGATTTGCAATCACAGGGCCGAGTGGTTGCTATGGCTGGTGATGGTGTCAATGATGCTCCAGCACTTGCTCAAGCCGATGTCGGGATCGCTATGGGAACCGGAACCGATGTGGCGATCGAATCGGCAGGGATCACTTTGCTTGGTGGAGATGTTTCTAAAATAGTTAAAGCTATCAAGTTGTCAAAGATTACCATGCGCGGAATCAAACAAAATCTTTTCTGGGCTTTTATCTACAATGTCATCGGTATACCACTTGCGGCAGGGGCACTGTATCCAGTTTTCGGTTGGCTTTTGAATCCTATTTTTGCTGGCTTTGCAATGGCTATGTCTTCGGTATCGGTCGTTTCGAACTCGCTTCGTATTAAAGCTAAAAAATTATAATTATTATGAATATACAATATACCTTTCATGTACATGGTATGCATTGCAATGCTTGTGTACTTATGATTGAAAGCGAGCTAGGTGATCTTTCAAATATTACACATGTCAAATCTAGTTTGAAAAATCATACAGTAGAGGTCACTGGGGACTTTGGTAATAAAACAGAAGTGCAGATTGCAGAAGAACTTACTATTCCACTTAAGCCCCACGGTTATACGGTTTCAATCGAAAGACAAAACCGTAATGTTAAGTGGGGTGATTTCAAGATTGCAATTCCAGTTGCTCTTGGTTTTGCGGTTTTATTTGTTGCATTACAGAAAATGGGAATTGTGAATCTCATTAGTGCTGATAGTGTAACTTACGGTACCGCATTTGTGATAGGGATTGTCGCTTCACTTTCGACTTGTATGGCAGTAGTTGGCGGGCTAGTTCTTTCGATGTCGGCTACATTTGCCAAAGGAGATGATCCTTCCAATTTGTCCAACACAAGAAAGTTAAGGCCTCAACTTATGTTCCACGTCGGTAGAATAGTTTCCTTTTTCATTCTTGGTGGAGCAATCGGTATGATCGGATCAGCTTTTACATTGAATACTTCCATGACTTTTGTTTTAAGTTTCATTATCGGTATTGTCATGCTTATTCTCGGCGTCAATCTTCTAGATACTTTCCATTGGGCCAAAAGATTTCAACTTTCAATGCCTAAATTCATAGCAAAACATGCTCATGGTGTTTCGAAGTTTAACCATTCATTTACTCCTCTTTTGGTTGGTATTGCCACTTTCTTCTTGCCATGCGGATTTACCCAATCGATGCAATTGTATACTTTGACTACTGGCAATTTCTGGAATGGTGGTTTGACTATGCTAGCTTTTGCTTTGGGGACTTTCCCTGTCTTGGCTTTAATAAGTTACAGCTCGTTTAGTATAGAGAAAAGTCCGAAAGCAGGAATTTTCTTCAAGACAGCGGGACTGATCGTGATCATGTTCGCTCTTCTAAATATTATCAATAGTTTGGTGATAATCGGAGTTATACCACCAGTATTCAACTTCTAGTATATAATATAAATATGAAAGCAACTATTACTTCAATTATCGTGGCATTGATCCTTATCGGAGGAGCTTTTGTGCTTACTAGGAATAATAATACTGGACAAACGACAAACGAAAACAATGTCAGTATTGTCGATGGAAAACAGATTATTGAAATAAATGCAAAGGGTGGTTATCAACCAAGAAAAAGTATTGCCAAGGCGGGAATACCAACAATTATTCGATTCAATACAAAGGGGACTTTCGATTGTTCATCAGCTATTCGCATTCCAAGTATGGGTATAAGCAGGTCACTTCCACAGACGGGGTCGGTTGATATTGATATCGGTAATGGCAAGTTAGGCACACTTCAAGGATCATGCGGAATGGGGATGTATCCGTTTGAAGTAGATTTTCGGGAGTAGTTT
>CAYQCS010000053.1:0-4330 GCA_964416105.1 uncultured Candidatus Saccharibacteria bacterium | reverse complement strand
ATCGTCGCCCGGGCGCTACACGGCTACCGGACCACCGAGTCACGGACAATGGCTTGTGGCCCCGGGCGACACAATTTCCTCGCGCTAGCAAGAAAATGCGCGAGACCAGAAGATGGTCGAGTCCAACCGACCGAGAGTATATGACTGTAAGTTGGACTAAAGAAGGTTTGGCGAGCTTCCTTCCAAGAAGTTTGCATTTGCTGGAGAAAGGGAGACCCTCTTTCTTACCAAACAGCCATGATCATTGCGCAGACGGCAACATCATGAATCTTCTTTAAGATAAAATCCGTCGGGTTTGTGGTCACATAAGAGATCCGTGTGACCACACTTGGATACCGTTCTGAAAGGATGCTCAACCGTCCGAGACCCTCTGTCGCGCTAGCGAAGAGAATCGGACACCCCCCGCTTGGCTTCGGCCGGGCGGGGGTTCTTTCTTTTCCCCGATGTCAGACATCGGGAAACACAGAAATATGCTAAAATTGCCTTATGAATATCATCACCCGTTTTGCGCCAAGTCCAACCGGTTTCCTCCATGTAGGCGGTGCTCGCTCGGCGCTTTTTAATTATATTTTTACAAAACAGAATAAAGGCAAGATTATTTTGCGTATAGAAGATACCGATAAAGAAAGAAATAAGCCCGAATACACAGTTGGTATTATTGAGGCTTTCAAATGGTTAGGCTTAGAATTCGATCAAACTGTCATCCAGTCAGAGAATATTGCAACTCACAAATCATACTTGGAAAGATTACTCAAAGATGGTCACGCTTATATTTCTAAAGAAGAAGTAGTCGAAGAAGGTCAGAGACCAGAAGTGATCCGATTCAAGAATCCAAATAAAGACATAATCTTCGACGATATCATCAAAGGTCAAATCAAGTTCAACACTACCGAACTTGGCGATTTTATTATTGCAAAAAGTATCGATGAGCCGATATTCCATTTCGCCAATGTCATCGACGATATAACTATGGGTATTACCCATGTAATAAGAGGGGAGGAACATTTGTCCAATACCCCAAGACAAATTCTGATTTGGGAAGCAGTCGGAGAAAGACCAAGACCGGTTTATGGCCATATCCCCCTTATCCTTTCCAAGGAGAGAGAAAAAATCTCAAAGAGGAAACATGGTGAAATGGTTTCGGTCGAATATTACAGAGATAAAGGTTATATACCCGAAGCTCTGATAAACTTCCTAGCATTTCTAGGTTGGAATCCGGGCGGTACAGAAGAGATCCTTTCTCTAGATCAGATAATCGAAAAATTTGATATACATAAAGTCCAGAAGGGCGGAGCAATATTCAATCAAGACAAACTCAATTGGTTCAATAGGGAATATATACTTAGATTAAATGATGAAGATTTTGACAAAAAAGCAAATCTTTTTATTCCAGAATGGTTGAGGAATAACAAAGATCAGTACACTAGAATCAGATCTCTTATCAGAGAAAAGATTTCTGTTTTTAGTGATATTGCCAAGATGTTCGAAAAAGATGGCGACCTTTATTTCGTCAAAGAGTTACCAGATTACAATACCGAACAACTTCTTTGGAAAAAAAGTCCCAATAGGGAAGAGGCTTCGAATCACCTTTTGAAGATAAAAGATATGCTCGCCAATATAGCTGAATCAGATTTTATTGTAGAAAAAATAAAAAATACTGTCTGGGAATATGTCGAAAAGTCTGGAAGAGGTAATGTTCTCTGGCCATTTCGAGTCGCTATTACAGGGCAAGAGAAATCTCCAGATCCATTCAATTCCGCATATATTGTAGGTAAAAAAGAGGCCTTAGACAGATTAAATATAGCCATAAACAAACTTAATGCATGACAATAAATTCAAGATATCTATATTGCTTGTAGCGTTTCTATTCTTGCTCTTTTTTATTGACCTCAAAGCTCAGACGGCAGATGAATTGAAAAATCTGATAGATTCAAGAGCTAGCCAAATCGAAAAACTAGAAAAGGAGATAGCGGGATACCAAAAAGAGATAGAAGCTTTGTCGAGCCAATCGGCATCATTGTCGTCGACGATCAAATCTCTGCAACTGACAAGAAGAAAACTGGAGACTAATATCAACTTAACTCAAGACAAGATCGCTTCAAAAAATTATGAGATACAGAGACTGGACTCACAGATAAACAATAAAGAAGAAAATATTGATGACAATAAAAGGATTATCAATAAAACTTTTTTATCTATAAATGAATTAAACGATCAATCCTTACCAGAGCTCATCTTGGGTAACCGTTCGATCTCAGAGGCATTGGAAGCATTTGAACAGTTGAGTATCATTCAAAATGGATTGAAAGAAAAAATAGAAAAGCTAAATGAAGATAAAAGCAATTTAGAAAATAACAAAAAAGCCAGCGAAAAAGCCAAACTAGAATTGGTCAAACTGAACAACCAATTAGCCAATGAAAGATCCTTGGTTGTAGAAACAATGGCAGAACAAGCCGATCTACTGAAGGAGACAGCGGAAAGTGAATCAAAATACAAAGAGATGCTATCAAAGAAAAAGGCTGAACAATTGGCTTTCCAACAAGAAATAAGTAACTACGAATCACAACTGAAGATTCTTATAAATCCAGATCTTATCCCTCACACAGGAAGCGGGGTTCTATTCTGGCCACTAGATAAGGTAACCATAACCCAAAAATTTGGAGTCACCGATTTTTCTTCAAAAAACCCGCAATTCTACAAAACTGGTGCTCATAACGGTGTCGACTTCAGAGCTCCGATAGGCACTCCTGTAAAATCAGCTCTATCTGGCGTCATAACAGGAGTAGGTAATACAGGGACGATCCCTAGATGTCTCTCATACGGTCGCTGGGTGCTCGTAAAACACGATAATGGTCTTTCGACACTATATGCCCACTTATCACTACCAACAGTTGTTCCTGGTCAATCTGTTGGTGCTGGAGAAATAATAGCCTATAGCGGGAATACAGGTGCTTCTACTGGACCACATTTACACTTCGGTGTCTATGCCTCTCAAGGTCTTCAAATTATCAAAATAACAAAAAAAGAGTTTCCAACGGTAGTTAATTGTGTTGGTTCAATCATTCCAGTCGGCAAACCACTCGATCCTTTGCTATACTTGTAATGAATTATAGAAAATATTTCAGAATTAAATTTAATTTTTTAAAAAGAGATGAAGACAAAAAAATTTGCTTTGAATAGGGGACTGGTCAAAACAATTGTCCTTATAATCGCTCTTATACTCCTTCTAGCCTATCTAGGCTTCAACCTAAGAGAGATACTGGCCTCAGAGACCTTTATATCCATCTGGAACTTCATCAAACACTGGAGCGCGGTCATTTGGAACGACTACATAATCGTTTACGGCGGATACCTTTGGTCAAAAATATTTTTGCCGTACATCGTAGAGCCTTTTATCGGCTTCTTTAAGTAAGCATAATTCGGACTGACTATATTACATATAGGCTTGAATAAGTCCGGGCCAACGATACCTCAACAATACTTCCACCCCCCTCTTTATTTATATAGTATGTGCGTAAAACATATATTGTGCGACATAGTATATTAGATTCATTTGTTTTGTCTGGTATATTTATTTGGGTATACTACCCTGTCGAGTAGTCGTCCTTTTTTATTTTATCTTTGAAAATTCACCATCAATAACAATTGGTAAAACAGCTTCAATTTCTTCTTTGTAAGGCATATTAATTATGTACGTCTATCATTTCAAAAAATTATGCTAAAATGCGTTTATGATACCCAACAAAGATAACTCCGCCTTAAGACCATATACTACCCTATTCATGCTTGTAAAAGAACACGGAATATGATAATACAGACACATAAAATGAACTTTGACAACTCAAATATCGATTTATGAAAACAATCACTCTTATCGCCTCATATACCGTCGACCATATCGACGATCGTGATCGAGGTTTGCAGATAGAACGATCCGGTGGACCTGCATATTACTGCGGAACCGCCATTAGCTCCCTCGGCTATAAGCCGGCTATCGTTACCGGAAATAAACCGGTTGATGTATTCATCACGATTTCGGATCACAAAGAACATATCCGTATCGATCAGATTCTGACAATCAGCCTTCCGGAAAGACTTCCCTCGCGCAATATCATCCTTTCGCCAATCCTTGGCGAGTTTGACTTACGCGAGCTTCGTTCAAGAAGATGTGCCGTCTTTCTGGATGCCCAGGGCTACATTCGGGCACCACGAGGTCGCAACGAGCTCAATTGGAAATGCTATCTGCACGAATTGGATAAAGTTGTCGCTCTCAAAGTTAATCGGAGGGAGTTCCAACATGTCCACAAAAGCATTATCGACTTCTTCAAAA
>CAYQCS010000052.1:0-4334 GCA_964416105.1 uncultured Candidatus Saccharibacteria bacterium | reverse complement strand
TTTTGGATAGTACTCTTCTCATCAGATGAACCTGCAATAACGACCATTGTTGATTGTGGTAAATAATTCGAAGAGCGATAGTCTATGAGCAAATCACGGTTGAATGACTTTACATTATTTTCTGTCCCTGCAATATTCCACCCAGCCGGAGTATCACCATATAGAAGTTCAAGAAGTAAATCTTGAACGTGCTGTTGTGGTAAATCTTGATACATCCTTATTTCTTCGACAATCACACCTTTTTCTTTTTCTATTTCATTCTTATCAAAAAGAGGATTCAAATACATATCAGAGACCACATCTATAATCTTATCGAGGTGTCTGGAATCGGCTTTAGCATAATAACCAGTAAATTCTTGAGTAGTGAAAGCATTATAATTGGCTCCTATAGAATCCAATTCATGAGAAATATCTACGGCTTTAGGTCTCTTTGGCGTACCTTTGAAAACCATATGTTCGAGAAAATGTGATATGCCATTATTCTCTTTATTCTCGTATTTCGAACCCGCTTCGACCATCACAAGAACCGTAACCGAAGGATTATCAATCATCGGTATAGTTATCACTCTTAAACCATTTTCCAAAGTTATCTTATTAAATTTCATACGGTTATCCGATTTTTGTTTGCAAATACTTGATGAGGTCATTTTCTGCCACTCTCTCTTGCTTACCGCTATCCCTATCTCTTACCGTAACTCCATTACCTTTTTCTATTGTCTCAAAATCTATAGTCACACAATAAGGTGTACCAATCTCATCTTGTCTTCTATATCTTTTGCCGATATTACCATTGTCATCAAAAGTCGTTGCAGAAATAACATCTTTAATATTTTTATAAATCTGCTCTGCCTTAGCGATCAACTCTGGTTTATTTCTAAGTAAAGGAAAAACAGCAACTTTGTAAGGCGCAACCGCTGGTACTAATTTGAGATATACCCTTTTTTCTCCATCCATATCGTCTTCCCTGTAAGAATCACAGAGTACAGCAAGCAAAGTGCGATCTAGGCCAAATGAAGGTTCGATGCAGTGAGGGATAAATCTCTCTTTACTTTCTTCATCATAATAAGAGAGATCTACTTTGCTAAAATCAGAATGTCTTTTCAGATCATAATCGGTTCTGTAAGCCAAACCATAGAGCTCTTTCTTTCCAAAAGGAAAATCGTATTCAAAATCTATTGTACGCATAGAATAAAAAGCTCTTTCAGATTCGGGTATTTCGTGTTCATAAACCTTTTTCTGATCTATACCGACATCGTCAATAAAAGCGCGCATCTCTTTTACGAAACTATTGAATGTATCCTGCCAATTGTCTGGCTTAACGAAATATTCAATTTCCATCTGCTCGAATTCTCTAGCACGAAAAAGGAAATCTCTGGGTGCTATCTCATTACGGAAAGCCTTACCAACTTGAGCCATACCAAATGGTAATTTGGGATGTAAAGAATCAACAATGTTCTTGAAATTGACGAACATTCCTTGAGCTGTCTCTGGTCTAAGATAGGAAATCGAGGAATCGTCTTGGATCGCCCCGACATGAGTCTGAAACATCATATTGAACTGTTTCTCTGTACCAAGTGCGCCACCGCAATCTGGACATTTCTTCTTATCTTCCAATTGGTCGGCTCGAAAACGATGCTTGCATTTGGAACATTCAACCAATGGATCAGAGAAACCATCGGCATGCCCTGTTGCCTTCCAGACATTTTGATTCATTAAAATTGCGGCATCCATACCAAAAATATCGTCCCGGCTATCGACAAATCTCTTCCACCAGATATTCTTTATATTATTCTTAAGGGCAACTCCAAGAGGTCCATAATCCCATGTGCCGGCCAAGCCACCATAGACTTCAGAGCCTTGGAAGATAAACCCTCTCCTCTTTGCAAGAGAAATTATAGATTCCATCGAAATACCCTTTTGTTCACTTTCCATAAAGACATTCTATCCTAAAAACGCCATTTTACAAACTATTTTTGTACCAGCTCATCTCCTGATTTATAGCCCGGATCGGTACTAAAACGAGTCGTCAGTTGATCTTGATAACTTTTGACCTCGCTGTGAGTGAAACTATCTATGCCCACAAGAGAAGCTTGATTGACAATTACAGGAATGGTACCAACCTGAGTAACACTTGGAGTAAATGAGACCTGGAAAGAAACTTGTTTTCTAGAAGAAGAGCCAGAAGAATTGGCGTAAACATTACCAACATTCCAAGTGATTAAACCACTATTCTCATCATAAGAGATGTCTTGATCGGTAGGACTGAAAACATTTAGCCATTTAACATAAGGTGGTAGAGTTGCTTTTACAACGACATCACCAACTGTGTTGACAGTATTATCTACATTCCAAGTGATGGTATAAGTCGTCGGCATATCTGCTTTTGGAGGCACAAAACCAGAATTCTCAAATGGTCCACCAGTGCGAGTAATCCTTCCTGACAAGTTTGTTCTGGATGAGATTATAATATTTCTTTTAGCATAAGAACTAACACTTAGAGGCACATTTGTCTCTTGGGTCCTTCTACCAGAAACACTTGCGTTTATGGAAATGCGAGGATTGGTAATTGGTTGACCTGGGGTACCAAAATCTTTTGGAATAACATTGAACTCCACGGTACCACTCTCACCGGGACCGACTGACGCCAGCTCACGATTGGTCTGTTCAGACCAAGTAATAGTATCGGTACCAGAGTTGAAATATCCTTCACCAGGAGAAAGAGACGCTTTGTCATAAGCTGTACCAGAAATATTGGCTGTTATTTTCATATTTGAAACAATAGTCGAGAGATTATTGAACCATTTAATAGTAACTCTGGACGATTGCCCGAATTGACCAACACTGTCTTTGTTATCACTATCACCATTTACTTCTATATTCAAAGTAACAAATGGTTTTTGTATCAACAAATCTTTTTGGATCGACATATATTCTGTACCTATCTTACTTACGTTATCAGAGCTTCTTGACCCTACATAAAAATTAAAGACTCTAAGATCACTATCTTCACCGACTACTTTGCCACGGATCGTAAACTCTCTTTTACCTCCAGGAGGGATATCTCCGATGAACCAAGTGGCATTATCTCCAACTGGCGCGAACGAAGAAGATGTATATTCAAAACCAAAAGGATAGGTAGCTTTTACCAAGATATTTTTCAAATTATTCTCAGAATTAGAAACAAGCCCTATCTTCATATCAAACTCCTGACCCGAAGTTATCTCCTTCAGTGTAGTTACCGTCATATTGATCGGCGATGAGTTGATGAGTACATCATAAGTCTTTATTTTGGTGAAAGAAGAAGTTGATCCTTTTATGCCATAAGTCAAAGTAACCTTGATTTGTTTCTGGACATTCTCTTCTCCAAAAATTATTGCTTTGATAGTATTCTGGAAAGATTCTCCTGCTTTTATATTTCCGATAAATTTGGTCTCATCCTTCAATATTTGAGCAGAATTATTTGGATCAGTAGTTCCAGAAGGATACTCGATTGTCATTTCTGCTAACTGTAAATCAATATTATTATTATTTATGGTAGTAATATCGAAAGATACAGGTTCTCCACCAGGAATAGATACGGGGCCACTTATATTTATGTTTATATTATCGGCCCTTATAAGATTGCCTCCTCTGAAAAATATATAAGCACCAATACCAACAACTACAACGCAGAACACCGCTGAAAAAATAAAAAGTTTTGTAAAAAATGACATTTTTTGATCTTTATATTGAGTATTCAACTTAATTGGCTCAGGCTTTTTGATTTCCTTATGTTCCCAATCCCTCTTGAGATTACTATTCTCATCTTCATAAGACAATCTCCTTCTTGACTGAACAAGAGGCCCATTTCTCGAATACAGAGATTCTTTCAACTTATCAATATAGCTTTTATCTTCAGGATTCACCGAACTATTATACAACATTTATTCATTCGTAGCATTAAAAGTTCGGGTTTGTGGCGTGGGTACTACATAGTGTTTTCGAGACCGCAAAAACTCTGCAGAGTTTTTGCTTTATCCTCGAAATTTTCTGCTGAAAATTTCTGCGGGGTCTCTCCAACACTATGTAGTACCCACGCCACATCTTTCGGTATCACAAATGCGACTCCTTTAGCGCTTTATTTATATGTCTATTTATCACTACCCTATCTTTCGCCAAAGAATCAATAAGTTCTGGAGAAAGTCCATGATTATGCAAAAAGTTTTTATATTCTTTTATATCTTCAATGTAACCAAGATTATAAAGAATCCTAATAACGACAATCGATTCAAGAGTTTTGGTCTGCTCAGTCGTAAGTTCCGGCGACTTATTCAAGAATAAATAACAAGAATACA
>CAYQCS010000051.1:0-4380 GCA_964416105.1 uncultured Candidatus Saccharibacteria bacterium | reverse complement strand
CACATTCTTCGGTTCCTTCGTGGTCAAATTCTTGGAAACAGAAAACGCCGTTTATGCTGCTAAATTCGCAGTTTCGGCGGCAGAAAAATTGCTCAAAAAGAAAGGAAGTGGTCAATGAAACCTACCATCATATGTCTACCAATCACTATTCCCGTGGACGTAAAACCGGGCCTAGCCCTGACTCCGTTTACGGTTTGGATAATGTCAAAGCTCTTGGCTTTGTCATCTGTCTGCTCGATCAATCTGACCGGCATGAAATATGCTGGCATGGGATCAAACGAAGTCATGGAGCGGTTCACAACATTCAAAAGAATGATGGACCGTCTCGGAATGAGATTCGATTCCTATTGGCTTGATAACGAACAATCGCATGTTAAATCCTTGCAAGGATACTGCGATGAACTCGCCGGTAGTCGTTGCCTGAGATCAGAACATCTAGAGATGCTCGTGTGCGATTGTGGAGCAGTCGAAATCCTGGAAGATGCCGTCTCATCGAAATGGGCCACCGAAAGAAAGCTCATCACAGAAGTGGACGGCCAGTTACAATGCAGATTATGCAATTCGATACTCCGATCCGATACCAGTCAGGTCTTAGTCTTGGATTCCGGCTTCGACGGAAATCCGATAACCGCGTTCCCGACTTTCTACCAGAAGGAGGTCGATTCTTTGCAAGCCGAATACAACCAGCTTGTGCTTGTATCAAGAAAAAGAAAACTTGGAAATATAGTGCGGTTGTTCGGTCGTGAATGGACTCTTGATACTGATTTCTGCTGGTCATTTCTCTTCCACTCGCTTCAGAAAGCGGGGTTTGATCCTGAAATCGTTATCATAAGCAACCGGTCAATAAAGCCCTTGGTACTATCTTACGGCATCTCGAGAAAAGCGGATGCGATTATTAAACCGATCTCGGCCATCGTGACGCCGTTCGCTACAATAAAAGGCGGGCTGGCCTCGACATCAAACCAAATCACTATCTCCTCTTTGGTAGATAGATACGGTGCAACGCCAGTGAGATTCCTGCTTGGGGACTGCCTCAAATGGGAACAGAAGGATTTGGCCGTCGACTCGAGCGTAATCTTCTGGACCATGAAAGCGCTGGAGAAAACAGCCGGCTATACGGAGACTGCGGCTAAAGTGGTCTCTATTCCGGAAGCGTTGTCTATGTCCGACGGCAATTCAATCGCTTCGTTAATAACGGGCATGCGCAGGTCTGAAAAGGTCTCGCTCACGCCATACCAAAAACTTCTGCTAGGAAAGGAGACGTGATGAATAAACAAAAGATAGCAAAGTTAAGTGCAAAAATCGTCTCGGCATTCGGTGCGGACAACATCGTCTGCATCTTATTCCACGGGTCGATTTTGTTCAATCCGCACATTCCTCCCCATGACGCCGATCTGGTGATCGTGCTCAAGAGGCGAGATGCGGAAGACTGTTCAAATCTACGCAGAATGATCAGACAAGTGCGGCTTACGGAATTACCCGTTCACCTGCACCTGATCTACCTGGACGAGATACCGGAAAATGCCGATTTCTTCTCGATTCATACCTGTGGCGCGTTCTTCACCTGTCATCTGCGACAGGCGGAGTCTCTCTACGGCGAAAACATATTCGATAAGATTGTCGGGCCTTCCGAGTACCAACTCCAACTGAGCCTTCTTCAGAAGGTTCAACAATACACGTTCCGGATGCGGAACTTGGTGTTCACACTGGGTCGGCGCACTGAAAACGAGCTCTTATGGGCCAGAAAGAAATCCGTGGTCATGCTCAAGGACCTTCTTCTTTCAACTGGCACATTGCTTCAGAAGGAAGAAATGATCATCATGAAGTCGCTTGAAGTATTACATGACTTCAGTGATGACGAGAGGGCTTTCCTGGAAGCGTTACAAAAACCATGGGTCAAGCCAAATTCAGAAAAACTGGAGAGAGTCTTCATGACACGATGTCTACAAGTTCATGAGCGTGCTTACGGCATCATGCGTAAGCAAATTAGCGATAAGCATCGCTGCCAATTCCTCGGCTAGCAATCACCCGTGTGGAAATTCAAACCACACGGGATTTTTATATTATCTTTGCAATAGCATCCGCTGATTGATCTTCCAGATCGCTACCATGGCCAACATTTTCAACACTGAGAAATTCGGCATTGACCCCATCGGCCTTAAGCTTTTTAACAAATTCATCCGTATCGTCATGACTTATGGTCGTATCCTTTTTGCCTTGAACAAAAATCAACCTCTTATTTTTCATATCGGCAATATTCTTCTCAGGATTTATGGGTCAGTTGCCGTTCATAAAATTCGTCCAATCTTTCTTGGTTAACCCGCGGTATACATTGGCATAGCCGTTTGCAATAAGAGTATATATATCGTCATCTCCTGACGGCAATATGACAGCCGACTCTTTTATTTTCTTTATATCGGTAACAGGAGCAAGTAATACAAAAGTTAGTGGGTCTTTGATGTGACTGCTTAATATTACTCCGCCTCCAAAGCTGCTTCCCATGAAAATCACATTTTCACTTGACCACACCTTCTTCACGCCGCGACGTAATTCAGTACCAGAACCACCTCTTGCAAAGGAATATGCTTCGTCGAGGCTCTTCAGACAATTTTCCATGGTAAATACGCCATCGCTTTCCCATGTGCCGATATAGCGCATCTCAATAAACGCAAATCCTTTGCTGGCGAAGCTTTCCCCGAGAGTTCTTTTTCTCGGATGACCTGGCAATCCAGGCACATACAAAACCGTCTTGCCATTGCTCTTTTCTGGCAAATAGAGATCATAAGCCACATATTCAGATTTCAGACGATAAATAATCATTTACTTTTATAGTTTACCATGAATTCACAAATTATACGACGGTGAGAAATTAAAAAGTTAGGGTCGTAAAAAAACCACCCAAACAAAAACCCCCCGCATGCGCAGGGGATTTTTGTTTCTACAATACAATTATTTTTTAGCTAGAGTATTACCAACCTGTGACCAACAACTTTCGGAAGCTGACCAAGGTCTTGTACCCTCTTTATCGTAGAGATACTTGGCATAGGCCACATTACCATTTACGGTACTTAGATCATAACCAAGTTTCAAAGCGGCTTCGGTATGATACTTCTCATTGATCTGCATAATACCAATGTCGGCTTTGTTCACTTTACCACGAATCACTTTTCCATCTTTATCATAGTGACGAAAACTTGACTCACAGCGAGCGATTTCTACAAGCACTGGTCTATCTACATATTCATTACGGAGATAGTTTTCCATTACTTTAGGATCATTGATTGTAAAAGAATTCTGTTTTATCACTTCTATACCCTTTTCAGATTCAGTACTTGAGATCGCATTGGCTACTTGAACCGAAGCATCTCCTGAACCATAGAAAGAAGAAACTAGAAGCAAAACACCCGTTGTAAGTTCTATCATAAATTAAATAAAATGAACTCTGTATCAAGTCGACACAAAGTTCACCTACATGTATAGTCTAGCATTTTCAAGTATAAAAGTCAAGGGGGTAGCAGGTATAAAGTGGCTTTGTTGAGCCATTTTTATGGTACAAAGTAGCCTTATTATTAGCCACAGAATAAGAAATGATCAATTTTCTTGCATATTCTCCTTTGTTTTGCTAAGCTATCCAGACTAATATGGCACATAAGAAAGCAGCAGGTACAACCAAAAACGGTCGCGATTCTAATCCTCAATATTTGGGGGTCAAGATCAATCATGGCCAAAGCATAAAGTCTGGTCAGATCATCGTTCGCCAACGAGGCACGACTGTCTTACCTGGCAAAAATGTCATGATTGCCAAAGACGATACCCTATTTGCTCTCAAGGATGGTGTTGTCTCTTTTGGTTCAAAAAGAAAAACTAGTTTCAATAACCGTATAGACAGAAAAAAGATCGTGCATGTTATCTAACTTGTAATAATAAGTTTGAAAGTGGCAGAAACATCTCCTTCTTTTACTGTTATCTCATGTTCCCCTACTTCTTTCAAGGGATGTTCTAACTGAATAAAGTTTGGGTCAATCTGCAATTGAGTTTGCTTGAATATTTCCTCGGCCACCGCTTCTTTGTGCAAGCCAGCAAAGAGATGACCTTTGTCATTGGCTTTGGCAGTACAACTGACCGTAACGCCATCTAGATCTTTGATATTCTTGACGATCAGATCTTGCATCACTTTTCTCTCCCCTTCCATCGCTTTACGATCAAGTTCAGCCTTCTTCAGAGCTTGTTCTGTAGCGACAATAGCCAAACCTTTTGGAATAAGAAGATTCTGGGCATAACCACTGCTTACATTCTTTACTTCGAACTTTCGACCCAACTTTGGGACATCTTTTGTTAGTATGACTTTCATGTTTTTATGGCATTGCTTGTAATAATTCG
>CAYQCS010000050.1:0-4475 GCA_964416105.1 uncultured Candidatus Saccharibacteria bacterium | reverse complement strand
CGATGAATATCGCAAACAAAAGCGCGGTGGCGTCGGCGTCATTGACCTCGATACAAAAGAAGAAGACTTCATTTCTCATCTTATTTTCGCAACGACTCACAACGATCTTTTGTTCTTCACCGACAAAGGCAAGGCTTATCAGATCAAAATGTACGATATTCCCGAAGGTAAAAGAGCTACCAAAGGTAAATCCATAATGAATTTTCTTTCATTATCTGATGGGGAAAAAGTAACTTCGATCTTACCGATGCCAAAAGACAAAAAGACTGCCGAAGGACTCAACCTAATGATGGTTACCAAAAATGGCACCGGTAAAAAATCTTCAGCAAGTCATTTCAGGGATGTTCGTCGTTCTGGTCTTATCGCTATCAAACTAGATGAAAAAGATGAATTGATTTCGGCTTCATTTGTTTCCAAAAACGACGAGATTGTCATCGCTACTGTCCAAGGTCAGTCTATCCGTTTCAAAGAAAGTGATGTTCGCGAAATGGGCAGGAATGCAACCGGTGTTCGAGTGATCAAACTTGGCAAAAATGACGCTGTTATATCGGCCGATATTGTCTCAAAGGAAGCCAAAAATCCAGCACTTTTCGTGATCGGTTCCAACGGCTTCGGTAAAAAGACAGAGTTATCTGAATATAAAACTCAGAATCGTGGAGGATCTGGCATACTTACCATGAATGTAACAGCCAAAACAGGCACAGTGATGGCTGCAAAAGTGGTAACAGATGAAGTAGAAGAGATAGTGGCTATGTCCAAGAAAAGTCAGGTTATTAGGGTTGATCTCAAAGAGATTCCGACACTTGGTCGTTCTACGCAAGGAGTTAGAATAATGAAGCTTCGAGAAGGGGACTCTTTGGCTAGTCTGATTTGTCTGTAAAGCATCCCCAACTTGCTCTCTACTTTTCTTCTCATCTGTTTTATAATTAAACCATGTTTTCCGACCCTGCTTTAAATATTTCTAAGCTCGATCTAACTGATGGTATGAAAGTTGTCGATCTTGGAGCCGGTTCTGGCTTTTATAGTCTAGAAGCAGCAAAAAGAGTAGGGCAAAGCGGAAGAGTCTATGCTGTCGATGTGATCAAAGAACTTCTAGAAAGGATCAGGTCAAACGGCGCGATCCATGGTTTACGAAATATTGAGGTTGTTTGGGGCAATTGCGAAAAAATCGGTGGAACGAAACTAGGTGAAGCAATAGCAGATCGGGTAATTGCTTCGAACATTCTCTTTCAAATAGAAAAGCCAGATGATTTCGTCTTGGAAATAAAGAGAATACTGAAACCAGGTGGCAAAGTCATGATAATTGACTGGAATGAACTTTCAGCTTTGAGTCCAAAGACTTTGGTCACTTCTGGTAGCGCAAAAATAATGTTCGAAAAAGCAGGATTCACTTTGGATCAATCATTCGACGCCGGAGATCATCATTATGGTTTAGTATTTATATCTCCACAAAAATGACAAAATTTCAACTTATTGTGCTCGTAATATTCATTGTAGCTTTGATCGCTGGCGCAGCTTCTTTTGCTTTGTATAAGGGTAACAATAATAACTACAGTTTACCGACCATCACGATTTGGGGGACTTTTCCGGCCAATATTTTTGATCAATATGTCTCTCATATAAACAATTCGCTTTCCAATTCATTAAAGATAAACTATGTAGAACAAAAACCAGAAAGTTTTTCTCAAAACTTCACCAACGCCTTAGCTTTGGGCAATGGACCAGATGCTATCTTGGTCGGAGCAGACATGCTTTTGCCACAAATGAATAAACTGATCTTGATCCCGTATAGCGCACTATCTCAACAAGTATATTTTGAATCCTATGCCGATATAGCTAGAATTTATCTCAAAGATGAAGGGGTTCTGGCTTTACCATTTACCGTAGATCCTTTGGTCATGTATTGGAATAGAGATTTATTCAACTCTGCTGGTATTGCTACATATCCAAAAACTTGGGATGAATTTGTTGGTTCGAGCCTGAAACCTGGATTAGTTCAAAAATTAACTACCAAAGATCAAAATGGAAATATTAGAAAATCAGCGATAGCTATGGGTAATTTTTCGAATATTACCAATGCTAGGGAATTGTTAGGTTCTTTGATTTTACAGCTTGGCAATCCAGTAACAACTGTTTCCAGAGATGACGGAATATTGGTCTCTACTCTCGACACCTACAGTGGCACAAATCCAGCTTCAGCTTTCCAGTTTTTCAGTCAATTCACCGATCCGTCGAACTCCAATTATTCTTGGAATAGGGGACTGTCGAACGATAAGACAACATTTATTTCAGGTGCATTGGCAACTTATTTTGGTTTTGCTTCGGAGTTGAATGATATAAGAAATAAAAATATAAACCTGAACTTTGATGTAGCTCCTTTACCACAACTCAGATCTGGTGGACAAAAAGCTGTTTATGCAAAGATGCATGGATTCTCCTTGGTTAGAGCTTCGAACAAACTAGATGCTACATATCAGGTAATATCGATACTGACTTCATCTCAAAATCTCAAATTCCTTTCTGAACTCATGTATGCTCCATCGATAAGAAGAGATGTGATCGCTCAAGGTTCCAAAGATCCATATATTTCATCTTTCAATGAGCAGGCTCTAATAGCCAAAACTTGGTTCGATGTTGATGCAAATGTCTCCAAACAGATCTTGGGTAATATCATACAATCTGTCGTAAGTGGGCAAAAGAATATAGAACAAGCGATCCGTGACGCCAAAGATCAATACGATATTTTGTTAAGACAAGTCCAATAAAATGAAAAATATCTTCACTAAAAATAGTCTGATTGGAATTACTCTTTTATTTCTGATATTTTCTTCTTTATCATCTTTTGTTTACGGACAAAACGATCGCAATACTACCGATATCAACAGTCCATCTTTTCGACTACTCATATGCGACGGCCCGCCTCTGCCTACCGGACATCCCGATAATAAACCTGGTTATGTCCCTTGCGATTTCAAAGGTCTAATGCAACAAATACAACATCTTATAAACATAGCTTTAATAGCTGGTATTCTTGTCGCAATCTGCGCTCTTACTTATGCCGGATTTCTGTATATTTCTGGTCAACCTGAAAATATAAAAAAGGCTCGCAATATCTTTCCAGCCTTATTCAAAGGCTTTATAATAATGTTACTGGCTTGGTTTATCGTTTATCAGCTTATATTCTGGCTTACCGGTTCAAATACATTTAGTGTTTTATTGGGTAAATAATAATATGAAAAAACTTATATTTCTTACAATATTAACAGCATTATTCATCCAAACACCGTTATTATTGGTTAGCGCCCAGGGAAAAGGAACTGTTCCAACCGGTAGCACGGGGTCTGCCGGAACAGTCCCAACTAGCCAGACCGATAATACGGCACCACCAGCAAATCAACCTCCAAGTACTCCTCCGAGCACTTCTCAGTTCTTCAGTCTTCAAAATCCTTTAAAAGTTAATTCCGTAGGAGAAATAATTCAAGCATTTATAGTAATTGCCACTTATTTACTCATCATTTTGGCCGTCTTGGCACTTATATGGACAGGATTCCAGTATGTTGTCAGTTCTGCAAAAGGGGAAGTCAATAAAATAAAAGAATTGCACGAAAGATTGCTTTGGATTGTTGTCGGTGTAGCTATTGTGATTGGAGCTAGAGTAATAGTCCAAGTAGTGATAAATACAATATCAGCGACAGGTACAGTTAGCCCATCGGTTATCCAAAGTGCCAATGATGCTGTAAGAATAAAATAAGCTATAATATAAAACAAATGAAACTAATCGACTTGGTAGGCAAGATAGCAATGTACTTCAATACAGCCCTGTACTTGATGATCGGTTTTGCGGTAGTAGCTTTTGTCTATAACATTATCAAATATTTCATACTTCCAAGCGATAAGGCAGATAGAAAAGAAGCAGGAGAATATGTGATGTGGAGTCTGATTGGTTTTTTTGTCATTCTCTCTTTGTGGGGAATGGTCAATATTTTGATTTCAACCTTTGATCTTGGAACGAATAGTCCTGGATCATGGGGTAGTATAAAAAATCTATTTCCAAATTAATATGAAAATATTCATAACATTACTATCTTTTCTTTTGCCTAATATCAGTTTTGCACAATCTTTGAATAAAATAAGCACCGTGAATGGTTTGGTTACTCGTATATTGGCTATAGGAGATCTGGTTTTGTATCTTCTTGTAGCTTTGGCAGTTATATTTATCGTCTGGACCATCGTCATATATCTCATCAAACCTTCGGATTCTGCAGATAGAAAGACAGCTGGTTTGAATATATTGTGGGGAATTGTAGGCTTGTTTATAATCCTTTCTCTTTGGGGTTTGGTCAATATTCTAATAAATACTTTCTATACCGATCCAAATGTTTCTAGAGACAGATTCCCAAATGCCAACTTCCTCGGTTCTGGATCAAATACTTCTCCGACGGGAACAACCAATAATTTTCAAAATGATCCGGCCT
>CAYQCS010000049.1:0-4626 GCA_964416105.1 uncultured Candidatus Saccharibacteria bacterium | reverse complement strand
AACGATCAGTTTTTCCGATTTGAAGCCGGAGAAGGGAAAGCGGTGATCGCGGGCAAAGAGTATATGATAACGAATGGTACGGCGATCGTGGTTCCGGCTGGAACCGAACACAATATTATCAATACCGGTTCTGTCCCACTCAAGTTGTATACGATATATTCTCCAGCTCATCATATCGATGGACGTATTCATGCTACCAAAGAAGATGCGATCAATGATGTCGAGGATGAAGAGTTTGGAAAATGATCAAGTTTCAATCTCTCGACAAGCTCGAGATAGATAACCAATAACCAAACACCAATAACCAAGCCTTCCCTGCGATTTTTGGTTATTGATCATTGGTTATTGGTTATTTATGTTATACTTTTCCCATGCCTCTAGATACACTACAAATGATGACGAATGAGTCTAAAGACAAGAAGGTCTTGGGCTTGAATAAAAACATCTTCACTCTTGGTCTGACTAGCTTTTTCAATGATTTTTCGAATGAGATGATTCTTTCAGCCTTTCCAGCATTCTTCACTTCGGTCTTGAAATCCGGTGCTGCTTCTTTGGGTTTGGTAGAAGGTATTGCCGATGGTATGGCCAATTTTCTAAAGATTTATTCTGGTAGTCTTTCTGATAAAATTCAAAAACACAAAGTTTTTATTATTCTAGGATATGGCCTATCAGTTGTGATTAGACCTTTTTATATTCTTACCAATAGCGTTTCCGCTGTACTTGGATTAAGAGTGATCGATAGAGTTGGTAAAGGTTTGAGGGAGCCACCAAGAGATGTGATCATATCGGCTTCGGTACCAAGAGAATATTTGGGCAGATCTTTCGGTTACCACAGAATGATGGATCGTGCTGGCGGGATTTTGGGTCCTCTTGCTGCATATCTCATTCTTTCCCGTTTGGAAGGCGGTTTCAATATTATTTTTTCTTTGGCTTTTGTTTTGGGTTTGATTTCAGTAGCTACACTTTTCTTTGTTACCGACATCGTCGGTGCCAAAAACGACAATGGTTCCAGATTGCTTTCTTTGCAAACGGTTAGATCTTTACCAAGATCGTTTCGTTATTATCTTGCCTCGATATTTCTTCTTTTTCTAGGAAGCTTGCCGATCGCTGTTCTTTTATTGAGAACTATGTCGATCGGCCTTCTGATCGCTTCTATGCCACTTTTCTATATGGTCTACAGCATTTCGTATTCTGGATTTTCATATATGTCCGGCAAATTGTCAGATCTCAAAGGTTCGAGCCGAATTATGTTTTTTGGTTACATTGCTCTTATTGTGTCCTATGTCGGTGTAATTGTTGCCAACAGCGCTTGGTTTTTGGTCTTAGTTTTTATTGGCCTTGGAATATTTTCGGCGACTACCGATTCGGCACAGAGAGTTCATACTAGTAAAGTCGTAGATCTTTCTTTGCGCGGTACCGCTTTTGGATTACTAAACGCTTGTATTGGTTTTGGTGCAATCTTTGCAGGAATAATCGGTGGATACATCTGGCAGAATTATAGTCCAGCTTATGCGATGATCTTGGCTTCTTGTTTTGTCTTGGTTGGCCTTATCATTCTTGCAATATCAAAATCAATAAAAAATAAAGAAAAACTAATCGAAGCAAATATCTGATATGACCCAAAAGGATGCTTTATCTATCTTGAAGACTGGTAAAAATGTTTTTATCACTGGACCAGCTGGTAGTGGTAAGACTTTTGTTATCAATCAATATATCAAGTACCTAAAAGATCATAATATCCCTGTTGGAATCACCGCTTCGACCGGTATCGCCGCTACTCATATGGGTGGAGTTACTATTCATTCTTGGACGGGAATAGGGATCAAGGATCGTTTAAGTATGATCGATCTTGAGGATATAAACGAGAAATCTTATATCAAGAAAAAAGTCAAAGAGGCCAAAGTCCTTATTATCGATGAAATATCGATGTTACATCATTTCAGGTTAGATATGATCAACAGAGTTTTGAAGCACGTCAGGCGTTCACAACAACCATTTGGTGGTTTACAAATGGTCATTTGCGGAGACTTTTTTCAGTTACCTCCAGTTGCAAGAATAGGTGAGCCGGAAGCGCAGTTTATCTACAGTTCCAATTCTTGGAAAGAAGGTAAGTTCACTGTTTGTTATTTGGAAGAAAATTTTCGCCACAATACCGATCCGATATTATCTGTCTTGAATGGAATCCGCGACGGTACCACTGATGAGAATACTCTCGAAGTTTTGGAAAGTCGTTATATTGGCAATTGCAATGAAGAAGAAATATCTGATGTGGAACCAACGAGGTTGTATACTCATAATATTGATGTTGATAGGATCAATCATGAAGAATTGGGTAAGATCCAAAGTCCGGAAATAACTTATGAAATGACTTCAAGAGGTAGGAAGCCGTTGGTAGAAACCCTGAAGAAGTCTTGCCTAGCGCCAGAATTTTTGCGTCTGCGCAAAGGAGCCCGAGTAATGTGTGTAAAAAATAATTTTGATCTAGGATATGTCAATGGAACCTTGGGCGTAGTAGTCTCGTGCGCGCACGGTAATGATCCGATCATAAGGACGATGAAGACGCCTGATTATCCAGAAGGACGGTTGATCACCATAGAAAAAGCGATTTGGACAATAGCCGATGAATATAGTGTTTTGGCCGAATTGGAACAGTATCCTTTGCGTTTGGCTTGGGCGATAACGGTACACAAAAGTCAAGGTATGAGTTTGGATGCGGTCGAAGTCGATCTTTCCAAGACTTTTGAAGCAGGAATGGGTTACGTCGCCTTGTCGCGCGTCAGGACTTTGGCGGGACTCAAAATTTTGGGCTTCAATGAAAATGCTCTCAAAGTCAATCCGGAGGTCTTGGAATACGATAAACATTTGAGGGAATTATCTAATAAAGCTGAAAGTGCCATCCAATACACCGACGAGAAAGATATTATTCAGAGCCAGAATGAATTTCTTGCCAAGTCCGCGCCATTGCATAAGATGAAGAAGGGGAAGAAAAAGAGGGTTGCATGAATTACACAATAGCTAGAAGTAGGAAAGCGAGATTAATGCGGATATCAATATATCCAAATTGTACCGTTAGAGTTACAGCGCCATTTCTTGCACCAGAATCTTTGATTAGAAAATTTGTAGCTTCAAAAAGTAAATGGATAGAGAAAAAACTTGATCATTTCAAAAAGCATCCGATATCACCGAAGAGGTTTTTGTTAAATAGTCTAGGGCGTAGAGATTTCGGAGAACAAAAAGAAAAAGTCTTGCGCTTGGTAAAAGAACGGCTAGAGTATTTCAATAAGCATTATGGTTTGATTTACCACAAAATCACGATTAGGAGTCAAAAATCTCGCTGGGGAAGTTGTTCACGCAATGGCAATTTGAGTTTCAATTATAAGATCATCTTTTTAGAACCAGAAATTCAAGATTATATTATTATTCATGAATTATGCCACCTGAAAGAGTTGAATCATTCAAAAAGATTTTGGGATTTGGTAGGAGAGATGATTCCGAGGTATAGGGAGATTAGGGGAAAGTTGAGGAGTTTGTGACTATTATGTTAACTTGTATATATGAAAAAAGAATTACGAAAAGTTAAGAAATACCGTTTTCAGCTGTTGCACGCTTGGATAGTCGAGCATTTTGAACCGTGCCGTGTTGCTGATATTGGTGGAGGTAAAGGGCTTTTAACATTTTTACTTAATCAGAGCGGGTTTAGATCTGTTGTAATTGACCCTTATACTCAAAATCTACCTACAAAATATAGGAATTTAGATAAGAAGAAATTTAAAATATCAGAAGAAATAAATATTCCTAGAATTGATACTGTTTTTGAAAAAGAAATGGCACAGGATTATGACTTGTTATTAGGTTTACATGCTCATGGATCAAATATGAAAATTATTGAAGCTACTGTGGAATTCAAGAAGAATTTTATTTTGCTACCATGCTGTGTTATCGATGAACCAATAGTACCTCAACCAAATATTGATTGGTTTCAATCACTCGAAGAATATGCTCATAAACTAGGACTCAAGACGGAGAGATTCGAATTAAATTTTAGAGGCCAAAATAAAGGATTTTATTCAAAGAGGGAAGAATAGGCTTTTTCAAGTGATTCCGGCCTATTTTTTGAGACATCAAAATAAGGAATACTGAACTTTTCTGACTCTATTTTGAATCGTTTACTTATAGACATAATCCAATCTGGTAATTTTGATTGTTCACTTGGTTCAAGTTCACTTATCCAATCATCATGAATATTTTGGCCTATAAGAGTTTCCAAATCAATATTACTTACACCTAAATATACGCATTTTAGTTTATATCTTTGGGCTATATTATTCACCTGGTCTGGAAAGAATATATCACCTTCAATAACAGTGTCTGGATACACTTCTTGTGAGTGCTTTATGAGTGATAGAAGCATAGGATAGAATCTTTCAGACCATTTCTCCCATTTTTCAGCTTTTATTTTAAGTTCTGGATAAGCTTCATCTATAGCATCTCTGATTAGGTCAGTCGATATATAGGGAATATCTTTACGCTTTGCAATCATTTTTGCTAAAGTCGTTTTTCCTGTTCGAGGCGCACCTCCAATTAAGTAAATCATTACATTTTTATTATGTGAATAAGTGCAGTTGG
>CAYQCS010000048.1:0-4662 GCA_964416105.1 uncultured Candidatus Saccharibacteria bacterium | reverse complement strand
ACATCTTTTGTTAGTATGACTTTCATGTTTTTATGGCATTGCTTGTAATAATTCGACTGCTTTCTCCATTTGAGGATCTCTTTTGTTTGAAGAATCATTTTCTGTCACTGGTACAACATAATCTGGCTCCAAACCATCTTTTGATAAATTGTGACCATTTGGAGTAAGCCATGAGGCAACAGTGACTTTCAATGAGGTATCAGATGTAATACTGACCAATTCTTGGACCGAACCTTTACCAAATGTTTTGACCCCAACTAGTTTTGCTACACCGTGCTCCTTCAAAGCACCGGCCAATATTTCTGAAGCTGAAGCAGATCCATTGTCGACCAAAATCAGCATTCTGAGTTTATCTGTAAAAATATTGTAGCCTTTACTTCTATAAACAATCGGTTGTTCTTTACCACCGAAATCTTCGGTGACAACAATCTTCCCTGCCGGCAAAAACCAAGAAGCTATGTCCCACGCTGCATCGAGATATCCACCAGGATTCCTTCGTAAATCTAAGATTAATTTTGTATTACCAGATAAGACAAACTCTCTAAGAGCATTCCTGAATAATTCTGGAGATTGAGCTGTAAAACTGTATAAAGATATAACCGTAATCCCGCCTGGTTTGGTAACAACATCTATAGTCGGTATTTTGATAATATCTCTTATAATCTTTCTCTCAACCGGCTTCGTAGCCCCTTCTGGAAGAAAAGAGATCTTGACTTCGGTACCTTTTGGACCACGAATCAGCTTTACCGCTTCATCAGTACTCATGCTCAAAGTCGATGTTCCGTTTATAGAAAGGATTGCATCACCAGCTTTGACCCCAGCTCTTTCTGCTGGACTATCTTTCATCGGAGCGATCACCACCAATTGTTTGTCCTTGATACCTATCTCCATACCTACACCGCTGAAATCACCAGCAATATCATCTTTGAACATCTTTGATTCTACTGGTGGCAAAAATACAGTGTAAGGATCTTTGTATGAATCAGTTAGTCCCTCAATAGCACCATATATCTTGTTTTGAACAGAAGTACTAGAAGATGTAACGTATTTTTCGTCCAAAACCTGCCAGGCTTTCCAAAAAGCTCCAAATTGATCTGATGTGGCTATATCCCTAAGTTCGGTATTTGACAATATAGGGCTAGAAGTGTTCCTTTCCCCTATATATATGCCTATAAACAAAGTAAAAACTAATATTGGCAAGAATATAAGGAAGTAAGAGAGCTTTTTATTTTCCATTTCCATAGTGCTTCATTATTGCATAAAAAAATAAAAGAGCAAACTCTAGAAGTTATACACAATAAATTAATATTGCCTTGTTTTTCATAGTATAATTACAGCACAAATGCAAAAAGAGTCTCCTAAACCATACGAAGATAAGAGACCTTGGGGAGAAGAATTGTGGATTAAAGGCCAAAGTCCATCCATGGTTAAGATTATTACTGTTTTTCCAGATCAGGCTTTGAGTTTACAGTATCACAAAAACAGAGATGAATATTGGTATATCATCCAAGGTAGTGGCAAAGCTATTATAGATAGTACGGAGACAGATTTACATCCAGGAGTTGACTGTTTCATCTCAAGAAATCAGAAGCACAGGATCGTTGGTGGAAAAGAAAAGCTTGTATTGTTAGAACTAGCTTTTGGAGAGTTCGATGAGAATGACATTGTCCGATTGGAAGATCAATACGGCCGAGTTTGAAAATTTATAAAATACAAAATACATGACAATTAATCCAATTATACTTGTATTGTTTTCTCTCTCTTTGGTTGCCATTGCTCTATTGATCTGGTTTTTGTTTAGAGTCTTTGGAAATAAAGAAAATAATGGGTACAAATTGAAAAGACATGTCAGTAACCCTATACTGTCTCCACAAAAAACAAGAGTTTGGGAACATGGTGGTACTTTCAATCCAGCCGCTGTAAGAGATGATACTGGCGCTGTTCATCTACTTTATCGAGCCGTCGGCGCCGATGGTATATCGCGCGTTGGTCATGCCTCGAGTAAAGATGGACAAAATTTTCACACAAGATCGATGTACCCAGTCTATGAACCGGTATACGGCTATGGTATGCCCGATGAGAACAAAGTAGTTGGACCAAAAAAATATTGCCCAGAATTTTATACTTCTGGCGGTGGTTGGGGTGGCTCCGAAGATCCAAGAGCGGTCAATATTGACGGAAGGGTCTATATGACCTATGTCGCTTTTGAAGGTTGGAATTCGGTCCGAATTGCTTTGACTTCTATTGCCATGAATGATTTGAAGGCTAATAAGTGGAATTGGAAAAGACCAAAAATTATTTCTCCTCCTAATGAAGTAAATAAAAACTGGTTAATATTTCCAGAAAAAATTAAAGGCAAATTCGCCATATTACACGCTATTACTCCAAATATTCTTGTTGATTATGTAGATAATTTGGACACATTGGGTGGTAATAATGTTATCAAAAGTAAACCACCGAAAGGTGGTAGAAAAGATTTTTGGGATAACTGGGTAAGAGGAGCCGGCCCCCCACCTATCAAAACAGAATTTGGTTGGCTTTTGCTTTATCATGCTATGGACAAAGCAGATCCAGACAAATACAATGTTGGTGCAATGATTCTTGACTTGAATGATCCTCAAAAAATATTATACCGCTCACCAAAACCGATCCTTGAACCAGAAGCTCATTATGAAAATGATGGCAAACCAGGAGTAGTATATGCATCAGGAGCCGTTGTGATCGATGGTAATCTCAAAGTTTACTACGGCGGCGGAGACAAACATGTTTGTGTTGCGGAGACTCCGCTTAAAAATTTATTAGATTGGATGATAAAATACGGTAAAGTATAAAAATGTTTACACTAACTAGATCAGAACATAATCCGATATTGTCCCCCATCAAAGAACATCCTTGGGAAGCTGCGGCAACATTCAATGGCTGTCCAATTATTCATGACAAAAAAATGGTGATGGTGTATCGAGCAATGTCCGAGCCAGACTTACTTAGAGAACCCCATACCAGCACTTCAGTAATCGGTAGAGGCATATCCACAGATGGGCACCATTTCGAAGAAAGAAAGATCCTCGTATCACCAGATCGAGAATTCGACTATTACGGTTGCGAGGATCCTCGAGTCACCAAACTCGGTGATACTTTTTATATCTTCTACACCGCCTTGGGTGGTTATCCATTTTCGGCCGAGACAATAAAGGTTGCAGTTGCTTTGAGCAAAGACCTGGAGACCATTACAGAGAAACATCTAGTCACTCCTTTCAATGCAAAAGCAATGGCTTTATTCCCAGAAAAAATCAATGGCAAAATGGTTGCTTTGCTTACAATAAATACTGACCGCAAACCTTCCGATATTTGTATAGCCGAATTCGATAATCCTGAAGATATGTGGTCGGTAGAATATTGGAATAATTGGAATGAGAATATAGATTCTCATAAACTTCATGTTCGTCGACTTTCAGATGATCACATAGAGCTAGGCGCGCCACCGATCAAAACAGATAAGGGTTGGCTAGTTGTTTATTCTCATATCCAAAGATATGATAAACCAGATCATGTTTTCGGTATCGAGGTCTTGTTGTTAGACAAAGAAAATCCTAGAAACATAATAGGCAGAACCAAAGGGCCATTCATGGCTCCAGAAGCTTATTATGAAGAAGTTGGTCAAGTCGCTCATATAATATTCCCTTCCGGCGCTTTAATTCGCAAAGATCATCTGGAAGTTTATTACGGAACGGCAGATACTCATTGTGCAGTAGCCAGTATCCCTCTCGATAATTTACTCAAAAGTATTACCGATAGAAATCAGGCCCATATCAAAAGATACCCAGGAAACCCGATAATTGCACCAAGAGCAGGAATGCTCTGGGAAGCGAAAGGAACTTTCAATCCAGCCGCAATAGAATTGGAGGGTAAGACTCATATACTTTACAGAGCGGTCTCGGCGAATAATATTTCAACTATTGGTTATGCTTGTTCTTATGATGGTCTATCGATCGACGAAAGATCAGAGAAGCCAATATATTTTCCACGAACACAGTTCGAAACATACGGTTGTGAAGATCCAAGAATGATCGAGATAGACAAAAGAATATACATGACCTATACCGCCTTTGATGGTACAACTCCGCGTGTGGCAGTAAGTTCTATTTCAGTGAATGATTTCATCAAGAAACGCTGGGCTGGTTGGACCGTGCCAGAAGCGATAACTCCGCAATCTATTCCCAACAAAGACTCAAGTATTTTGCCTGAAAAAGTAAAAGGTGGTTACATGGTTTTCCACAGAGTCCACGAAAGTGTTTGCGTCGATTTCGTCCAATCGCTAGATTTTACAAGAGAGAAGATCACTCAGTGTATCGAGATCATTTCCCCGCGGCGCGGTATGTGGGACGGTGGTAAAGTAGGAATTTCGACCCCACCAGTTAAGACAAAAGAAGGTTGGCTACTTCTATATCATGGCGTCTCTTGGAGTACTACTTACAGAGTAGGTGCTGTGTTACTTGATCTTGAAGATCCAACGATAGTCAAAGCCAGAACAGCTATACCACTCTTTGAACCAGAAGCAGAATATGAACATAAAGGTGTTGTCCCAAATGTAGTCTTCCCTTGCGGATTAACAGTGAAGAATTCCTTAGTCTATCTATACTACGGCGCGGCGGACTTGGTAAC
>CAYQCS010000047.1:0-4675 GCA_964416105.1 uncultured Candidatus Saccharibacteria bacterium | reverse complement strand
ATGTGGCAAAGGTATGGAACCTACCGCGCTTCTTGGCCCGCTATCGTTGATGAAGTAACGTTCAATATAGCCAATGTAATCCTGGAGGAGAATACTTCTCGCGAACGAATGCGGCTTGATACGTCAGCGTCAAGAGTTTTTGCTGCCTCTGGCCTGTGTCTTTGTGAGGAGTGTGGAAGAAAACTTGTCGGTCAATCTGCTCACGGAAAAAAACAAGTTCATCGTTATTATGTTCACTCTTCTAAAAAGGGTGACGTCATCAATTGCTCAGTCAAGCGTGTGAAAGCTGACAAAATTGAGTCAAAGCTGGCTGAGTATTTATCCGAAATTCTTCTTAAATAGAAAGAAGCGCCATGGTTTCTTACCTCCCCCCTTCCTCGTACAGCATCTATAAGCTTTTTGCCGTGAGGATTGAGCAGAGTTCGATGCTTTATTTCTACATAAATTTTTCGAACTCTAAGTAAGACATGATAAGCCAAAATATTAAATATGGCAAATAACGTTTTACGATTGAAGTATCTAATCCCAAGTCTGATTCTTTGAGACAAATTATGAAGATTGTTATCTAATGAGTATCCAAGAGACGATAGATTAGTCCTCTGACCAGAGAGAACTTCGCGACGTTTGATCATAATCATCGCAATTATTCCTGCTAGGGATATGTAGAATATCGATATATATATGTACATTTTATTCTAAGACTTTAAATCTCATGAATTTTCCTACCGCCATCTTCTCACCAAACTTCTGAACCGCATTATTGATCAGTGCTTGAATGGTCACATCAGAATTTTTTATGAAAGGTTGATCCATCAAGACCATTTCTGAAAAATATGCTGTCATCTTGCCTTCCAAAATCTTGGCTTTGACTGTCTCTGGTTTATCGCCAATTTCTTTTTCAAAGACTTCTTTCGCTGTATTTTTATCTGATTCAGTTATACTCTCTTTAGACAAGAACTTTGGATTTGTGGCAGTTATATGCATAGCAATATCTCTGGCCAAGTTCTTGAATTCATCATTATTTGCTACGAAATCTGATTCACAAAGAAGTTCGACCATCGATCCGACCATACCATTTGAATGAATATAGGCTTGAATAGTTCCGGAGCGGAAAGTCCTGTCACTTTTCTTGGCCGCCAATTCTCCGCTTTTATTGCGTAAAATAACCAAAGCTTTGGCAAAATCTCCCCCCGCTTCTTCTAAAGCTTTTTTGCATTGCATTATAGAAACACCGGTTTGATCACGGAGTTCTTTGATGCTATCTACGGTTATTTCTTTTTTGTTAGTCATTGTTTTTTCTTCTATTTTCTCTGTTAATTTTAATTTAAGATTGAGCTCTGCTTTCTTTTCGAAATATCGATCGAGATCCACATTTTTTTCTCGTTTTTTATTTTTCCAAAATACGAAAAATGGACTGATCATACTCTTATTTTTTCGTCTCTCTGTAAGTTTTTGTCACTTGTTCTGTGAAGAATTGGATACTGGTTCTGGAAGCGTCATTTGCGATAATAGGATATTTGATCTTAGTAATATCACAGTCTGTACCGCAAAGGGCTATTACAGGGATATTGAAGTCCATTGCCTCTTTCAAAGCACCCTTTTCGTGACGAGGATCGATGATATACATAGCATCAGGTAGTTTTTTCATTGAAACGATACCAAAAAACATTTTCTCTAATGAATCTATTTCTTTGGCTATAAGCATTCTTTCGCGCTTGGTATACTTGGCCAATTCGCCTTTATCTCTATCACTTACAAGCTTTTCATAACGATCTATACGCTTTCTAATTTGCGTAAAATTGCTGATTGTGCCTCCGATCCATCTTCCATCAACATAAGGCATATTGAGCAATTCTGCGGCATTTTTGACGCTTTTGGAGGCCTCTTTTTTGCCACCGACGAACAAAATAGTCTTACCTTCTTTGGCTAAACTAGATACAAAAGCCATGGCTTTCTCGAAAGTCTTCTGGGTTTTCTCCAAATCCAAAATATCGGTACCGTTTTTGGTCCCAAAAATGAAAGCCGACATCGCTGGGTGCCTTCTTGATCTTCCAAGACCAAAATGGGCGCCGTTATTGAACATCAAATCTATCGTTTGTTTGCTATCCATATGTAGGAATAAGTTATCAGAATTGAGGCTTTAAGTCAATGATGATAAGGTATTACCCCAATCTCATTATGGTGCCAGGCTGACGATTTTTAATCTTCCCATATATCCAACCAATTAGTGCGCTTATTTTATCATTGCACGATGCTAGCCGCCTTAACCGGATCGCACCACTGAGCACTCCGAGTGCCTGAATATATCAGTACCCAATTTGCCGGTGTTCCTGATTTTTTCTGATGAGCATCACCCCAGTAACAACCATAGTGAATATCTGCTTTAGAGAATTCAGTCTCTTCTGGAAGATATGTTTGACTGTATTTAACATAGCCAATTATAGCTATAGCTACAATTACTAAGATCAATATAATTACTAGGAATTTTTTCATGGCTTATAAAAATCTGCTTCTTCGTAATAATACGATTGCTCTATACCCTTCATATAAACTTCTCGGTCATCAATCTTATCGGTCAAAGCGGTACGCAATAGCTCACGAATTTCTAGATCATTTACTGGACTGCGTTGCATAGCATTAAGATACTTGTCTTTATCGATCTTGACCCAATCAATGCATTGTTTGAGATTTTTCTTCAAAATCAAATCTAGCCAAATTCTCATACTTCGACCATTACCTTCCATAAACGGATGAGCAATATTCATTTCCACATACTTGGCAACAATTTGTTCAAAAGTACTTTCGGGCATTTCTTCGATTTTCTTTAGACTTACTTCTAAATATAGATGAGAGGCAAATCGAAAACCACCTTTACTTATATCCTTAACACGGATTTTACCAGAGAAGTCATAAAGATCTGCAAACAAATACTCATGAATTTGTTGCAAACCCTTGGTTGTCCCGACTTCAAAACTATCAATTTCTTGACTACCAAAAAGTTTCTTGGCCCTTTCTTTGCTAATTTCGTCAACGCTTTTCATGTTGATATTGTAGCATATTCAGAAGATTTTTTCTTGGATTTTTACATCAACCTTCTCGCCTTCTCTACTTCTAATTAATTCATCGTTGTTTCAACCTTGTGCAGATTTCGTATTTTTCCAAATATCCAACGGCTATATTTCCGACGAATAGCAAGTATGAATCTGCTATACCATATATAGCGGATTGTTGCTGATTGTAGTGGTAGACTTATTTTACCTCCTGTAATTCAAGGTGCTTTTTTAGAAAATCTAGCATTTTATCTCTGTAATTAAATCCTGAAACTAAATAGAAGTAGAATATTATAGGAATAACTACAAACACTATGCCTATCCAGGGTTGCTCTAACCAGAATGAGATTGCAGCTATCAATAGAGGAGACACGAAAAAAATTAAAATGATCGACTTGAGGTTTTTACAACCTCCCATGATAATTTCTCCAGAAAGAATTGTTTGATCTTTTTCCTTATTAAATTTTCCACTGAAAAAAGGTATGAATGGATTCCCGAGATTTCCTAGAGTGTATCTCTTAAGTTCAAAAGAATTATCTTCAAATAAAGCCATGTATTTAGTTTTAGGTAAAAGAAAATTCTTGGCCGAATTTTCGTCAGTACTTTTCCTAAGTCGATCTATACATTCTTCCGGAGATAATTTTGTTGAGAACGATATCCAATCTATAGTTTTGTAAGAATTTTTCATATTTTAATTATTAAATAAGTTTACCAACTTCTATTACATGCCTAACTAAAGTATACGTACATCTTACTTCATTATCGTACCACATGAGCTTCATTCGCATATTTTATCACAATTTTAGAAAAAACCTCCCTGCGCTCATCTTTTCAAAACTCAACGAATTAAGTACTGAAAAGGTGGGCGGTTCGGTGTGATTATTCGATTATCAAGGTACACGTACACAGTATCGGGAGCCTTCTCGTATAGCAAGTTATTGATTAGGTATGTAAAACTTCTTTTTAAGATAGTTTTCAATCACCATAAGACTTGGAAAATATCGAGGTTGAGGCAAGTTGTCCAATTTAAACCACTGCCATTCAGTCATTTCGTCTGGTTCCATTACTTTCGGTTCACCTTTATAACTGTTAGCTAGTAATCCTACTGTCATAAAATGAGCGTACTCGTTTTTGCAATTGTGAACCGAGATAACTTCTGGATCAGTAATATCAAGATCAGTTTCTTCTTTCACTTCTCGAATTGCGCCCTCTTCAAAACTCTCACCCCAATCAAGCTTTCCACCAGGAAGCGACCATTCACCTGCACTTCGAAAGGCTGAGTCAGCTTTGTCTGGATCAGGATGTCGTCTTCCAAGAAGCACCTTGCCTTCATTGTTTATAATAATGACTCCAAATCCTGCTCCAATTCTCTTTTTTTCTTCAGCCATAATTACTATATTAATTTACCAACTTTTTTATTTTTAATTTTCTCATAGATCCAATCTATATTTTCTTTAATAGAAGCATCCATAGATTTTTTGTATCGGGCCTTAATGACCTCGATTTCTCGACAATTTTCTTTATAAACGAAAGGTCATAAAAATTGCGTAACCATCTAACTTCTTTATCAGTACCAAAATCAAGCACCCGCTCGATGATATAAGGGGCGTTCTTTTCTGTATCTA
>CAYQCS010000046.1:2426-4677 GCA_964416105.1 uncultured Candidatus Saccharibacteria bacterium | reverse complement strand
CCTTAGGAGCATGTCAGGTAACTGGTGGAGGTTCGAGTCCTCTCCCCGGCACTGAGTGAGTGAAGCGAACGAAGTGACGGGAGCAAAGCGCCTACGCGCTTTGCGGGAGAGGACTCGAAAAGTCTGAGCATATTCTGACGAGTCTGAGCTTGCGAAGACGAGGAAGAATGCGAAGACTGTACTGAAGCTGTAAGCTTCGAGTCCTCTCCCTGGCACTTCGACTCAGCCTCGCAAGCTCGGCTTCGCTCAGTGCAAGCACAAGCGAACGAAGTGACGGGAGCAAAGCGCCTACGCGCTTTGTTTTGATTACCTCACCACCCACCCCTTATCTTTCATGACCAGACTTATTTCCTCCATTATTTTATTTGTTTCTTCATCGGTCAGCGTTCTCTCCATAGATTGAAAGATCATCCTGAAGGCATACGAAGTCTTGCTATCTTTTTTGAAAGTATCGAACAGTGAATGGCGAACTAAAAGCTCAGTGGCTTTGGCTTTTTCAATACCCTTCATTATTTCCACCCAGACTTCTTCGGAGTTTATATTATCAGGGACAAAAACTGCAATATCGCGACTTATGAATGGATACAAAGAAAACTTCTTGTACTTTCTTTTTCCTAAATCAGACATCGGGAAAGTGAACTGATTATCTTTAGTTGAATCGATAACCGGCTTTAGGTCAACCTCAGCTACCGCTTGATTACCGTTTTGTTTTATTTCTAACCCTTTTTCCAAGTCTACACCAAGCTCCTCAGACATTTTTTTCAAAGTCTCACTGATAATGCTTGATGCCGTCAGCCCTTTTACTTTCTTAACTTGCGCTACACCTACTGCCAAATGGATCTCTTCTGTGTCTGTATTGAAGACATGACCGATCTCAAAGACTTTCACTGTATCCAAGCCGAGCAAGTCCGCATTCAAGGCATTTTTAGTAACACAGGCCGACATATTATCGCTTAGATTGGTTCGCAGAAAGGCCTTATCTTTTGCTAACGGTTTAGCTATTTCGATATCACCTCTCTCGACCAAAGTGTATAAACTAACTTCAGAAAAACCTAGATCAACCAAAATGTTTTTTATCTTTTCTGTTGTATAAAATGAATTAGAATTTTTTATATCACCCGAAGATTTCGGAGGTAAAATACCCTTTACTTTATCGTAACCATATATCCTACCCACTTCTTCAACAATATCTTCCCTGCTTACAAGATCCAATCTCTCAAATGGTATTTTCAGATTGAGACAATAGCCATTGCAAGTTGAACATTCAACATTTTCTGTTTCTATACCCAATCTGTTGAGTATTTCAACGGCTTCTTCTTTTGGGATTTCTATACCCAATCTTTCTTTCAAATATCCAAAATCAAATTCAAAGACAGTTTGTTCTGCTTTTTTGGGATAAATATCGACTATTGGACCAAACTTAGCTCCAAAATATATTTCGGCTATAAGTTTGCAAGTATTATTCATGCCATGAATAGCTAACTCGGGAGTAATCTCGTTTTCGAACCTCTTCGATGAATCACTTCGAATGTCATACTTGGTCGAAGTCTTGCGAACGCTGGCCGGGTGAAAATTGGCTGACTCGATGATGATTCTAGTTGTCAATTGACCAATCTCCGCGCGCTTGCCACCTTTGGCGCCAGCGATGACCAAAGGCCCCTCATTGTCTGCGATAACACTGTCCTCATCCGTAAGCGTGATTTCTCTGTCATCCAACAAAGTTATTTTTTCACCATTTTTTGCATTTCTTATAATAAGTCCGTCGACAACTTTATCTGCATCGAAAGCATGTAATGGTTGGCCGATGTCGTACATCACATAATTTGTTATATCTACTATTGGATTTATCGTCCTTTGTCCTATTGCTTCCAAAGAATCTTTGAGCCAATCCGGCGAATGATATTGACCTTTTGGTAATTCTATTACTCTTGCAATATATCTCCTGCAAAACTTTGGGTTTTCTACTTTTACATTTACAGTACTTTCATTATCTGGTTTTATCTCAGGCTGATAACTTTCGATCATGTCCGCTTTGAGCAATACAGCAATCTCTTTTGCAATACCGCGATGAGATAAAGCATAATGGGCGCGGTCTGGTAGAACTTTCAAGTCAAGCGCTTCTGAACTGGTTTCTTGGTCAGAATCTTCTACCTCAAAGGCATGAAAGGTAAATAGTTCAGCCAAATCATCGATTGATGGCAGTTCATTCTTGAAATATTTTTGTAACCAATTTTTGTAAACTATCATGTTA
>CAYQCS010000046.1:0-2326 GCA_964416105.1 uncultured Candidatus Saccharibacteria bacterium | reverse complement strand
TGGCAGTTCATTCTTGAAATATTTTTGTAACCAATTTTTGTAAACTATCATGTTATTTTATGAATTGAAATCTCGGAACTTTGACCCCGTTTATTTCGACCTCTTCTGTAAACATTGAGACAGGTCTTACCCAAAAATTCGACTTTTTGTTTTCGTACAACGCTTCATAAACAACCAAGTCTTCCAGTGTTTCCGAATGCTTGGCTACAAAGTGAACTTTGTATTCGTTGCCTGTTTTAGAGTGTTTGTAAATGCCAGGTTTAATATCCATGTTATTGATTAAAATTGATTGATAAGTCGCAGGTCTCCATTATATAAATAACGAATGTCATCTATACCGAATTTGAGCATAGCGATACGATCTAGACCGAAACCAAAAGCAAAACCTTGCCATTCATTGGGATCAATATTCACAGCTTTGAAAACATTTGGATTTACCAATCCAGCTCCACCCATCTCCAGCCACTTACCTTTCCAGCGCATATCTACTTCGACACTAGGTTCGGTGAAAGGGAAAAAGCTTGGTCTGAATCTGATCTCAACCTCGTTCCCAAAAAGTTTTCGAAACATATATTCGAGAGTCCCTTTGAGGTGTGCCAGCGAAACATTTTTGTCTACATACAAAGCCTCAACTTGATGGAATTGAGCTTCGTGTGTAGCGTCTGTGGCTTCATTTCTGAAAACTTTACCCGGCACAATTATTCTTGTTGGCGGTTTGTGATTTTCCAAATACCTAATTTGCACCGAAGAAGTATGCGTCCTCAACACCATCTTTTGTTCTTGTGTTTGCGTTTCTGTGTTTTCCTTTTGGGCTTTGGGTTTTGAGCTTTGAGCTTTTATCCAAAACGTATCCTGCATATCTCTCGCCGGATGATCCTTAGGTATATTCAAAGCATCAAAATTATGAAACTCATCTTCTAATTCAGGGCCATCGGCCACCTGAAAACCGATTTCATTAAAAGCAATGAATATATCACGAATTATCTGCGTAATAGGATGTAAATGGCCTTTTTCGTTATCTTTCATAAGATTGCTCTACTTTAACAAATATTTGATATTTATGGTAGAACGTTTTTATATCTTTTTTAGAGTTGTAGATCTATAAGGTATTTTCACTATAAAAGTAGAACCATGATCGTCACTATTTGGTCTATACTCCACACTACCTTTATGTGCTTCTACGACCCCTTTGACAAAAGCCAATCCGAAACCAGAACTTTCGGGATTGTATTTCGTAGAATCTTTACTTCTTCCACCTGGTGTGAATAGTCTGGATTTAACATCCTCAGAAACACCAATACCGGTATCTTTGACTTCAAAATATACGTATTGATTATCTTTTGTCAGACTAACAAATATTTTTCCATTCGGAACATTATATTTTATCGCGTTCTCAATCAGGTTTCTGAAAGCTTCATTTAGTTGGACTGGGTCTCCGTTCACAATATAATCTGTATCCATAATGTGACTTGTTAAAGAGAGATTTTTTGATTTAGCTACAGTTTTTTGATTATCTATTGTTTCGGAGATCAAAGATTTTAAGTCAGTTTTCCTCATGTCATATGGCAAGATTCCATTGATAGCGCTTGCTCCGCGTAATATACTCTGAACATAATCGACACCTTTTGTCGACTGATCTAGACCCTCCTTTAAAAGTGGCATGGTCTCTTCTGGCAAGGTTCCATAATCACCAGTAAGTAATTCTGCAAATATGCTCCTATTTTTACCCAAGTACCCTTTAATCTGATGATTCATGATATGTATCAAGTTTTCCTGACCAGCGTTGGCAATTGCGAGAGCCTCACGTTGTTTAACTTCTTTGTATACACCTTTTATTAAAAGAAAGCTGAATATGGTTACTATTATGAGTATTATAGATTTCATTAATATTTCTACGGGAGATTTGGCTAAAAATAACTCTAACAAAAGCGCTAGAACAATTAAGATACTTATTACCTCAGTCAATATTATTTTTATATTAAATAATTGATATCTTAACATTGCTAAAAATAACGAAATAATCATTATCAACGTGAATATTGGACCAAGCCAAGTAAATTGAAAAATGTTTAGGTATGGCAAAATTAAATCCGGAATTATAGCAAGGGTCGATGCAATAAAAGAACCTATAAGAATATATTTAATTTGTTTTTTTTGTATATCATTCACAGATATTTTTAGTTGTTCTAAAAGAAAGAAAAAACCAATAAGAAAAAAACCACTTATAAATAGAGCATAAACTGGATACCAAACACCTATCTGATAAGAATTACCTTCAGTAGATCCGACAATGTAATCACTAGAAAAAATAAATAATATCAAAATT
>CAYQCS010000045.1:0-4737 GCA_964416105.1 uncultured Candidatus Saccharibacteria bacterium | reverse complement strand
ACAAAGATTCTGGCCAGACCAGACCTTTATCATCAGACCAAATCTCCACGACCGTACCCATTACCCTAGCTGGACCAATGCCGTAAGATCCCATTATTACCGATTTATTATTGCCTTCTTGATCTTTGAAGTTCAAACCGAGAGCGTCAGAGAACTTCGTACCCAAGCTGAAGATATTACCAACTTCCACAGCTTTCTTTTCTACCAAATCCGCTTTTTCTACTCCTAAATCTTTTAAAACTTCATCACTCAAAACTTCTTTGTTGATCGCTATACGCTTGCCTTCATGAACATATATAGTATCTTCACCAGCCTCGGTAATCGTCTGGAACTCATGTGAATATTTGGAAAAAGATCCACCACTAGCAAAGGTTACATAAGTCTCATTACCCAAACCGCAACGGTCAAATATGCGGATATATGCTTGTTTGGCTTTTTCATAAAATAGATCGTGACTTTTCGTATCAACATTAAAAGAATAAAGATCTTTCATAAGAAATTCTCGACAACGCATAATGCCGGACTTGGCGCGCTCTTCATTTCGAAACTTGGTTTGGAACTGATAAACAGCTGAAGGTAAATCACGGAAAGATCTGATATGATCTCTCATAAGCGCTGTTAATGGTTCCTCGTGAGTAAATCCTAGACCAGCCTCGGAACCATTTTTGAACTTTGTTTTGAACCAATTATCGACAACAGCATCATCCCAGCGACCAGTCTTCTCCCAAACGCTTTTGTCTTGGAGGGCCGAAAGGAAAACTTCTTGGCCACCGATAGCATTCATCTCCTCGCGGATAATATTGACGACTTTATTCAAGACTCTAAGACCCAAAGGCAAGAATGAGTAGACGCCTGCCATCTCTTTGTTTATGAAACCAGCACGAATCAAAAGCTTGGCATTTTTTGATACCTCATCTTTCGGCGCTTCTCTTCTTGTTTTTGTAAATAAGTTTGATTGCTTCATTTGATTAGTAGTTAGCCACTAGGCCCTAGCCACTAGTAAATTTTCAATTATCAATAACCAATTATGCCCCTGCGATTTACTTGGTTATTGATCATTGGTTATTGGTTATTTATAGCTATATTACCAAATAAAACCCGCCAACACCATGTTCGGTAGTTTACCAATAACTTCCTTACCTAAACAACTTCACCACATCTTTATAAGTCACAATAACCATCAGCGTCATCAGTAAAACAAAACCGACCGTATTAACCGCATTGGCATATTTTGGCGCTATCCTTTTCCTGATAATAGTCTCAATAATCACAAAAAGTATTCTGCCACCATCTAGTGCTGGAAAAGGTATAAGGTTGATCACTCCAAGATTGATCGAAATCAAAGCAGTAATCATAAGTAGATAAGTCAAACCCATCTTGGCCGCGCCGCCGACAATTCCTGCAATGCCGATCGGTCCAGCAACATCAGTGAAGTTGGCATGGCCACGGAAAATATTTGCAAAGAAATCATAAAGACCAATCGCTGTTTCCCGAATCATTACGAGAGTATAACGGAGACCTTCATAGACAGCAGAGAATAACGATAGCTTCATATCGACGACATCGGCCATGGCAATACCGATCGCGTATTTGTCTTTGACTATTCCCCGGATTGGTTCAACGGCAATATTATAAGAAAGATAATCTACACTTGCTTGAAAATTTGGTTTACGACGAATTCCTAATTCAATTGATTTGCCTCCGCTGGAATTTATTGTATTTTGTATCGCGATAATACCATTAGGTCCATCTTTTAATGATGAGGTTACTAAACTATTATTAACAGAGAAAATTATATCGCCAATCACAAGACCAGCTTTCTCTGCCGGAGAACCGGGAGAAATACTTGTAATCATCACTCTTTGATTTTGAAAATTATCTTTATACTTTTCAAAACCAATAGGATCGGTCGTTACTCCGCTTACAAAAACTATTGAATACAAGACCCAAGCAAAAATAAAATTGAATAAGACTCCAGCGAAAAGAACAAGAATTTGTTGCCAGCTTTTTTTATTTACGAAACTTCTATCTTTGTCATGGCCACTGATCGATTCTTGATCTGGATTCTCACCGTGAATTTTGACGTACCCGCCAAATGGAATAAGGTTCAGACCATATTTCGTCTCCCCTTTTGTCCAATAAAAAAGCTTTGGGCCAAAACCGATCTTGAACTCATCAACCCTTATTCCATTCCATCTCGCAAAAAGAAAATGACCCAATTCGTGAACGAAGATGAGGACAGCGAGAACGATTAGGAATATTATAACGGTTAACATTTAATTATGAATGTGGTTTTAATAAAATTAGAATGATCAATTTTCAATACTTCGACAAGCTCAGTATAAATAACCAATAACCAATTATGCCCCTGCGATTTACTTGGTTATTGATCATTGGTTATTGGTTATTCTATCTATTTATCCCAGTACTTCCTTCTCCTTTTTCACATAATGTTCATCTAGCTTCTTATTAGCCTCATCTACTATCTTCTGCACTTCATTCTTGAGTCTAAATATCTCATCTTTGCCATAACCGCCTTCTTTTTCTTTATTTTGTAGATCTTTGATGACAACATCTCTATGTCCACGAACCTGCTTCTTGGCCTCTTCGAGTTTATCTTTGGCAAGTTTGGCTATATCTTTTCTTCTATCAGAGGTCAATTCTGGGAAATTGATTCGAAGACCAGCATCATCGACAACAACAGACAGACCTAGGTTGGCAACATTTATCGCTTTCTCTATATCCTTTGTCTGATTCTTATCCCAAGGAGAAATGCGTAGAGTTCTAGGACCTTCGATTACGATTGAGGCTAGCTCCTTAATTCCAGAAATAGCGCCATAAACTTCTACTTTTACTCCATCAAGAATATTTGGCGAGGCCAGACCAGTACGGATCTGCGAAAACTCTTTCTTGATCCACTCCTCTACCCCCTGAAGTTGTTTTTTGAATGAATTGAAATCGTAGGCCATAAGATTACAAATTAAACTCTTTTAATAAACCTAGTATACCACAATCTCTTGAATTCTAACCTAAATAGTTAGCGCCACATATTCAAGCAACATTTTAAGCGAAGGCGCTCTGTCATTTAAATATTTTCTAATCATCTCTATCGCTTTCAGTGCCTTCATATTATCTTTAATCTGCCCTGTATTATAGATTTCCTTTTCGATACTATTTACGAAATCAATAGCGTCCTTCTTGGTCTTTTTCTCTTTGCCAATATCATCAATAAGTTTTTTTATTATTTCCAAACGCTTGGCTTTTGAGGCCTTGATGAACTTACTAGCTTCGGCATCTCCTTCATCATCTTGAGTCTTAGATGATTGTGAAATAAATGCTAAACGCGATTTAACAGTAGACAAAAGTATATGCTGACTTGGAATTATCAAAAAGAAAAGAGCATATTCTTTTGGTTCTTCTAGAAGTTTGAGCAAAGCGTTTTGGGCTTCAATCGTTAAGTTCTGGGTAAATATAATGAAAACTTTTTTTCCGTCATTACTCACCGGACGCATTTCGTGAGCAAGCTTCAATTCACGAGCATCGTCTATGGTAAAAGTCTCATATTCTCTCTCGAAGAAGTCAGGGTTGCCAGATTTATTAAAGGAAAATCTTAGAGATAAAATCTCCAGCAGTTCATCTTTGATCTTTTCATTACCGACAAGATAATAGGCGTGGTGGTTTAGGGTTTTCAGGGAATCGAGGTTCATAGGAGTATTATAGCGGATGTGACACATCCCCGAAACAGAATTGCCAATTATCAATAACCAAGTAAATCGCAGAGGCATAATTGATCATTGGATATTGATAATTGGTTATTGAACTCTATCGCTTCGAAATCATCGCCTTCTTATACATATCCAAATGAGCCAAAGCAATCCCCGCACCTTTGACTACACAAAGAAGTGGTTCTTCGGCCAACTGCGCCTTCACTCCAGTACGACGAAGGATAAGTTCTGGGAAATTGCGGAGCAAAGAAGAGCCTCCGGTCATCGTGATTCCTTGGTCGATAATGTCGGCAGCTAATTCTGGTGGGGTCTCTTGTAAGACATCACGAATAGCTTTGATCATCTCTCGAAGCGGAGCTGACAGAGCTTTGACAATCTCGTTAGTCTTAATCTCAGTTGAGCGAGGCAGACCAGAAATATAATCACGACCCTTTACCATCATCGAAAGTTCTTGGTCAAGCGGTACCGCCGAGCCAATATTTATTTTTATTATTTCAGCCATATGATCTCCGATCGCCAAGTTGAAAGTCTTTTTTATATAATCAGTTATAGCCATGTCCATTTTATTACCAGCACATTTGACTGAAATAGAAGAGACGATGCCTCCAAGAGAGATCACTGCCACATCGGTAGTACCACCACCGATGTCGACAACCATATGTCCTTTGGCCTCTTCGATCGGTATGCCAGCGCCGATAGCGGCCAATACCGGCTCTTTGACAACATAAGCATTTTTGGCACCAGCACGAATAGTTGCTTCGATAACCGCTCTTCTTTCTGTAGAAGTGATACTAGCTGGAACCGAGACGATCACATCTGGCTTGAATAGAGAGAAGCGACCCAAAGCTTTGTCGATGAAATATCGAAGCATTGCTTCGGTGATATGATAGTCAGCAATAACTCCATCGCGCATTGGGCGATAGGCGATGATATCATCTGGTGTTCGACCGATCATTTCTTTGGCTTCATTACCAACAGCCAAAACTCTTTTATCTACTTGAGAAATAGCAAC
>CAYQCS010000044.1:0-4759 GCA_964416105.1 uncultured Candidatus Saccharibacteria bacterium | reverse complement strand
TTACCCCTTTATATCTGCCCCAACCGTAGAAGATGCTCTGAATACTTTCATGATAGATCTATTGGCTGAATCTTTGATTGGTGTGCTCTTGGTAATGTCGAAAGTAGAACCAACGACGGTGTATAGAGAAGCGTAATATGTCTTACCATCTACCATCGGCTCGCTAAGAGTGACTTTGCCTGGATTGATGCCAGCTTCGAAACGGGTAGAACCGAGGACTTTGCCTGGGACACCGTTGTTGTCTGCTTGGACTACGACCCAAGAAGATGTTGCTACCTGAACAGAAGAGAGATAAACAACGTTTCCTGGATATTGATCTGACATTACTATACGATTGACGGCTGTTGCGTCGTCGACTACTGCAGGGGTTTCGTCAGTATTGTCTATTGGGGTTTCTGTATCTTTGCCACCGAAGACCATAACACCAACAACAATGAGTACGATTATGACAACAACTGTCACAACCCACTGCCATGTTTTGATACCGCTTTGAGGTTCCATATTTGTAATAAAAAATTATAAGTTAATAATACGACTTATTATGTTTGAAGCATAGCACACTATTTCTCATGTTCCAAGGCTATATCTATTATTGCCCGGGCAATAGTCTTGGCACTATCTAACCTGGCGAAATCACGGGCTTGTTTCCTCATTATTTGGTTAATGTTTGGATTTTTGACAATTCTGTCGATCTCTTCGATAATAATATGCGAAGAAATGTTATTCTCTTCTATAATTGAACAAGCACCAGTTTTATTGTAAGCAAAAGCGTTATTGGTTTGATCGTGAGATATAGAACTTGGTAAAGGAATGATTATTGATGGTATTCCCCACGCCGCTATTTCGAATATCGTAGAACCTGCGCGAGAAATGATCACATCAGACACCCCTGCCGACATTCGTAGAGCCAAATCATTGAGATAGTCAAAAGGATGATAACGATATGAATATTGATGATCTTTGAGTATTACTTTTGTTGTTTGATTTATCTCTTCCAAATTGTTCTTACCTGTTTGATGTATCACTTGATAATCGTTTAACAGTTCTGGCAAAGCATTGATTATTACATCATTGATCTTCTGTGATCCTTGTGAACCTCCTAAAACCAAAACTGTTGGAGTATTTTCTTCCAAATTAAGAAACTCTCTGGCGCCATTGCTAAGTGGCTGAATGATTCCTTGACGAATGGGATTGCCAGTAAAAGCAATACGATCTTTGCGACGAAAATATTTCTCAGCTTCCGGATATGAAAGAGCGATTCTCTTAGCGAACTTCCCTGCCCAAGCATTTACTTTTCCAGGTCTGCTGTCGGATTCGTGGATTATAACCGGTATCCTCAATATTTTGGCAGCAAATAGAGCTGGGAAACTAGCATAGCCACCTTTGCCGAAGATTACATCTGGATATATTGTAAATATCCTAAATGTTGCCCATAAACACCCATATAGTGTCTTGAATATGTCGGTAAAATTGAGTATTGAGAAATATCTTCTAATTTTTCCTGCGGGTGTATATATGTATTCAATACCTGTATCAAAAAGGACTTTGGAGTTGTAGGGAGTGGGTGCTATGTAATACATTCGTGGAGGTAAAATTTTTTGTTCCTTCACTAAATCATTGATAGCTTCGGCAACTGCGATAATTGGATAGAAGTGTCCCCCCGTGCCTCCACCTGTAAAAAGTATTTTCATTCCCCCATTTTACAACAGAAGATGCTTGGATGTCACGCCGTAGTTAATTTTCAATGATCAATAACCAATAACCAATTAAACTCCTGCGATTTAATTGGTTATTGAAAATTGATCATTGGTTATTCTCTCTAACTTTTCCTCACAATCACCCTATGCACCGCTTTATAAATATCTTCTTCACCCAAACCATAGTGCTTGAATAATTCTTCTGGCTTACCCGATTGGCCAAACTGGTCTTTGACTCCTATGAACTCTATTGGTACTGGGAAATTGGAAGATAGACATTCTGCGACTGCGCTACCCATTCCGCCCAAAATGCTATGGTCTTCTACGGTTACCAAAGCCCTGGTTTCGTGAGCCAACTTTATAATCGCTTCCTCATCCAGTGGTTTGATTGTCGAGAGTTTCATTACAGCGACTTTGTAACCCTCTTTTTCTAACCTTTTGGCAGTATTCAAAACATAAGATAGCATTGTACCAGTTACGATCATTCCAACAGTTTTCTTATCTTTTGGATCGATAACTTTCTTCTTGTGCGGATTTGATTCCAAATTATTGAAGACTATATCTGCTTTGCCAATTACGAAACTGTCTGACTCTTTTGTTAGTATCGGACTCTTGAATCGAGATAGACGAATATAACTCGGATCTTTGGTTTTGGAAACTGCCAAAGTTGCTTTTTTTGCTTCGATAGCGTCACATGGACAAATAACCGTCATTCTCGGTAACGAACGCATAAGGGCAATATCTTCTAGCATTTGATGACTGCCACCATCTTCTCCGACATTCAAGCCACCATGACTGCCAATAATTTTGACAGGGACATTGTTGAGACAAATAGTCGTACGAATCTGCTCCCAATTCCTGCCTGGACTAAATATGGCATAAGATCCAACAAAAGGAATCTTGCCCATATGGGCCAATCCAGAGGCAACGGTAACCAAATTCTGCTCTGCTACACCTACTTCGATATAACGATCGGGGTATTTATTCTTGAATGGAAGCATGCCGGTCGATTCGGATAAATCAGCGCTAAGTGCTACGACATTACTATTGTGCGCTCCAGCAAGGACTAGACCTTGGCCGAAGCCTTCTCTGGTAGAGACTAGATCAGAATTGGCTTGAACTGGTTGATTGTCTTTTGGTGGCGCTTTGCCATGCCATTCATATTTGCCTTCGTATTCGGGTATACCTTTTGAAGCGATAGTTTTGGCGATGATAACAGTCGGTTTGCCAGAGTTCATTTTGGCAACCTCCAAAGCGCGGTTGATCTCTTGGAAATTGTGTCCATCGATCTCTATTGTCTGCCAATTGAAAGCTTTCCATTTGTCGGCTAGCGGACTAAGAGGCATTATCTCGTCGGTCATGCCACCTAGTTGAATATTGTTCCGATCTATTATAGCAATGAGGTTATGGAGTCTTTCTTTACCAGCAAGCATGATCGCTTCCCAAGTATTGCCTTCATCGAGTTCGCCGTCGCTCATGAGGCAATAGACTTTGCGATTTGCTGTATCGCCATAGTCGATCTTATCTGCGATAGCCATACCGACGGCTTGAGATAATCCTGAACCCAAAGGTCCAGAAGAAGTCTCTATCAAAGGCAAGAAATTGCGGTCTGGGTGTCCTTGGAGGCGAGAGCCGAACTTCCTCAAGGTCTTGAGTTCTTCTATCTTGAAATAGCCAGCGTGAGCCAATGTTGCATAAAAACCAGGGCAAGTGTGGCCGTTCGAAAGGACGATGTGATCACGATATTCCCAATTTGGATTTTTGGGATCATGAAGGAGATTGTTGAAATAGAGGCAGACGAGAATGTCAATGATATCCAATGAACCGGCAGTGTGACCCGAGCCAGCTTCTCTTAGCATATCGATTACCGATTGGCGAATCTCTTTTGCTTTTTGTTCGAGAATAGAAATCTTTGATTCTGTTAAGGACATATGCCCTAATTATATAAGGGCTTTGACTTGGCGTAAAGTTCTAATTGTCTCGATAATATTTTCGGAATTGAATATTGCCGATCCTACGACTAGTCTATCTGCTCCAGCATCGGCTAGAGCCTGTGCATTATCCTCGGAGACACCGCCGTCTACGGAAACGATCATATCGGTATACTTATTTTTGATTAGTTTTATTTTCTCGATCACTTCCCTATCGAAGCTCTGACCCTGAAAGCCGATATTGTCTATACCCATACATTGAATGAAGTTTATTTCAGAGATAAATGGTTCAACTTTTTCTAGTGGTGTCTCTATATTCAAAGCCAAACCGATTTCAACTTTATCTTTCATTTTCTCTATTGCTTGAATGAGGTCGCCGTTCATCTCGGTATGAACGATGGTCCTAGTGGCGCCGACGCTAATCCAATCTTCTACTATTTCTTCGGCTCTATTGGCCATAAGATCGATTTCGAAGTCTATTTTATTCCAATTAGGCAATCCTTGCTCTTGGCTTAACAATTGTCCAAAAGTAATATCATCTTTTCTATACGGCCATGTAGCATTTTGCACGAATTGACCGTCGCAAATATCTATCTGAATAGTTCTAACTAGATCTTTGACCAAAGAGACTTTCTCTTCCAGTTCCGCATAATCTCTTGGCAATATCGCTGGTATTATTTCTATCTTATTCATAGAAGTATTTTATTATTCCATAGAATCGATCTGTTCTATCCTTCTTTGATGTTTCTCTTCTTTGCTAAATGGAGTCTCTAACCAGAGCGCCACTGCCTTCTTGGTTTCTTCCAGAGTGACGAATCTGGCTCCAATCGAAAGTACATTGGCATCATTGTGTTCTCTGGAAAGTTTTATTATCTCAAAATGAGATGCCGAAGCGGGATCGCCATACCAGACAGTCGCTCGCACTCCGGGATAGCGGTTGGCGACAATCGCTTCTCCTTGACCAGAACCACCGAAGACGATTGCTTTGGTGTTATTGTCTAGATCTTCGGCCACCTTAAGTGCGGCTGCGCTCATATAAACGGGATAGTCGTCCTCTGGTAATAGTCCGTGGGCGCCTACATCTAAGACGCTGTAACCACTATCTTCTAGAAACTTTTTAATTTCATTTTT
>CAYQCS010000043.1:0-4944 GCA_964416105.1 uncultured Candidatus Saccharibacteria bacterium | reverse complement strand
GGTGACCGACATGCAAACCTTCTCCAGAAGGATAAGGGAACATGTCTAGGACATAGTATTTTGATTTTTTATTATCTTCTTTTGACTGGTATAGCTTGGAGCTTTGCCACTTCTTTTGCCACTTTTTCTCAATAACACTAGGGTCATAATTCTTCTGCTTGCCCGCCGAAGCTCCGAGCTTGCGAGGAGCGAAGGAGGGCCACTTTTTTTCGATAACACTGGGGTCATAATTCTTCTGCTTGCCCACTTTTTTACCTTTTTTCTTAGTCTTCTTCATGGAGCAATCATAGCGGAAAGTCAAGGATCGTGCAATTTCGATGAGACCAGGATTAGGTGAAGATAAAGTGCTGGATTTTGAACTCTATGAGACGACCATCTTCTAAATCGAAACCCCATCAGCCAGTTTTCACTGAAAGATGGGGTTATGCTTGGTATACGGTATCTAGTGTCTTACACAAGCAAGAAGTGCTTCGGCATTGCCAGACTTCGTCTCAACTATAAGCTTCGACGAATCTGTAAATCCTTGCTCAAAAGTGGTACTAACAAAATCTCCCGCAAGCTTTTTGGCTTGCCCAGGAGTCTCAGCAATTACCACGACGCTGACAGTAGCATTGTCAGTAGCAGACACTCGACAATCACCAGTAACAATATACGGTTTGTTCATAATCTCCTTTCTGCTTACAGACTACAATATTATATTTGTACTGTCAAGTAGTCCTACACCCTAAACTCCACCACCCTCATTCCCCGAGGTCAGACTTCGGGAGATTTCCTTGAGGTCTGACCTCAAGGAATGCTAGACTTCAAGATATGAAAACGGTAGTAATTTCATCTAGCGCTTCATTACAAGACCAAATAAAAAAGTGGTTATCTTTTTGGGTGTCGAAAGGATACAAAGTTACTGATTACCCAAAAGAAGTAAAAGATTCTGAATTCAGTAAAGAATATCCAAGGATACACAAGAATTTCTATAAAAAATTATCTAATCCTAATTTGAATGTGCATTTTGTGTTAAATGAAGATAAAAATAATATAAGTGGATATATTGGTCCGGGTGTTTTCGCTGAAATTGCTTTTAGGGTTGGTTTGAATCTTATACAAAATAAAAAAGTAAAAATAATATTGTTTAAGAAACCATCACCAAAAAATCATTTCTATAAAGATATCCAATTATGGCTTTCTTTGGGTTGGGTTCGGTTGTTCCACGAGGTCTGACATAGGGAATAAGTTTTCCATCCAAATAATCTCTAACCCTTTTCTGCTGTCTCTCAATGCCGTCAGGTCGATGAATAAATTCTTCTGGTGTCATTAGCATCCATTCGACCCCTTCATTTCCAAATTTAACTTCAGATTTTATGATCTTTAAAGGTTTAGTGACAAAGAAAAACGAGATCTTTGTTGGATCATCATAACTTTGGAATGGGCAGGAAAATTGAATATCATCAGTTGTGATATCTAAACCAGTCTCTTCTTTTACTTCACGTTTAAATGTTTCAAATGGTGACTCGTTTTCCTCTCTACCGCCACCGATCATATCAATATATCCAGGTAGTTTATTAGTATTTTTATCTCTTCTATAAACCAATATTTTATCTCCAATAAAAATCAAACCTTTAGCCCCATTAAATTCTATATTTTTAAATGTATCTTTGTGAATCATTTTTTATATCTTAAACTCCACCACATCCCCATCCTTAACCACATACTCCTTCCCCTCCGTCCTAAGCAAACCCTTCTCCCGAGCAGAAGCATAAGAACCAGCCTTGAGTAAGGTATCCCACTCGATCACCTCCGCTCTTATGAACTTATCGCGAAAGTCTGTGTGAATCGCTGTTCCTGCCTCGGGCGCTGTCCAACCTTTTTTGATAGTCCACGCCCTAGTCTCATCTTCACCAGTAGTGAAATATGTTATTAGATTCAAAATCTCATAACTTTTCTTTATAAGCTCATCGAGCCCTTTACCGAAAATTGGATCGATCTTTATATATGGTCCAGGAATTTTTTCTAAAATAGAATCGTCGTTGTCGCTAGCCTCCGACATATTCAAGACATAAAAAATAGGTTTGGAAGTCAAAAGATTCAACTGCTTCAACACAGGTCTTTCTTCATCGCTAGTAGAAACACTGTTGGCAAGTTTGCCCTCCTCTAGAGCTTTGCGCACTCTTTCCAATAAAGCGTGCTCTATCAAAGCTTCTTTCTTGCGTGCTTTGACATCTTTGCCGAGCGAAGACGATCTTTTCGTAACCGTTTCTAGATCGGCCAAGATCAACTCCAGGTTTATAACTCCTATATCGCGCAGAGGATCGATATTTTTGTCAACATGAATAATCTTGTCGTCTTTGAATATACGCACAACTTCGGCAATAGCATCAACTTCGCGAATATTGGATAAGAATTTATTACCCAGACCCTCGCCTTCCGACGCGCCCTTTACCAGACCAGCAATATCGACAAATTCCACGATTGCAGGAATGGTTTTGGCTGATTTGGAAAACTCCGATAATTTCTGTAATCGTTCGTCTGGCACAGCGACCACGCCGACCGAAGGGTCTATGGTACAAAATGGATAATTCTCGGCAGGTACACCTTTTTTGGTTAAAGCATTAAAGAGCGTTGATTTGCCAACATTTGGAAGACCGACTATACCGATGGATAGAGACATGGGTTATTTATATCATATTTTGAGGTATTCGCACTATTTGCCCGATATTTGCATTGCTTGTATGATAGGCGTGATATGTTTGAGATAAATAATATAACCTTACTGTTGTGGTTGACGGCTATATTGATAGTTAGTTTTGATGTTGTAGTTTTTCTTGGTAGTAACAGGTTGTCTTCTAGAATATTCGTACTTTTTTCTTTTCCTATTGCCATATGGTCAGTATCTTACAGTTTACTAATATCTGCCACAGAATATGAAACTGCTTTAATTATAATCAGATCTAACTATGTAATAGGGATCATCATATCTTTAGGTTTCATTTATTTCTCTTTAGTATATCCAAAAGATTATATTCCAAAGATTAAGATACCTGTATTTTTTATAATAATAACTTTGATATTTTTCTATTTATTCGTATTGACTGACCAAATGATACCCGAGATGTTTAGAGTATCGGCTCCAGATAATTGGGGCTGGAAACTTAAACCACTCTATTTTATTTATTTAATAATATTCTCTGCTTCATGGATATTTACACTATCTAACATAAAAGCAAAAAAGAAAGAAGCGAAAGATGATGACATAGAAATAAAAAACCTAAATTATATGTTCTGGGGAATAGTTATAGGTATAGTACCACCTTATTTGTTAAATATTGTCTTTCCCATATTTGGCTATTACGGTATAGGTTGGACCAGTCCAATTCTTAGTTGTGTCTGGGTCTACATCATCGGCTATTCAATAATCCGTTATCGCCAGATGAACGTAAAGATAATTATGACCGAAATATTGGCAGTGGCTCTAACAATTATCTTCTTTGTAAACATTTTCCTAAATAAACCAGAAAATATTTTAACTGATCTCGGAATATTCATTACATTCATGTTAATAGCATATTATCTAGTCAAGACCGTAATCTCTGAAAACAAGAAAACTGAACAATTAAAAGATTTAAACAATACTCTAGAAGAGAAAGTTGCCCTTCAGACTTTGGAAATAAAGAACGCATACGAACTAGAAAAGAAGGCGCGCAAGGAGCTCGAGAGGTTGAATGAAGCAAAAAATCAATTCATTTTAATAACTCAACACAATATCAGGACACCGGTCAATAATATAAAATCGGCCACTGATTCCCTGTCTTCTATTAAAGATAAAGAACAAAGAGAAATTGAAATTGACAAAATAAAAACTTCATCTGATCGCCTAACCTCAATGGTTAATGATTTTCTTTCGATCTCAACAATCACAAATGATCGCAATATCTTGAATATATCGGAAATCGATATGACAGAAATCGTTGAAAAAATACTTAGAGAAAATAAATATGATCTTGAACAGAAAAATATCAGTGTGATTTATTCCAGCAACAAAAATAACTGGCCAAAATTGTGGCTTGACGGCTCAAAAATCAAAGACGCTCTGACAATAGTGATCGAAAACGCTATTAAATACAATAAAATTGGCGGAAGGATAACTATTGACATAAAATATGATTCGGAAATATTTGAAATCTCGGTAACCGATAGTGGCATAGGGATGGCTAAAGAAGATATAGAAAAAATAAACAATGGTCATTTCTATCGCAGTAAGAAAGCCCAAGAAATAAACCCTATCGGTATGGGAGTTGGATTAAGAGTGGCAAAAGCGATCGTCCTCGCCCATCACGGAGACTTCAAGATTCTCTCCTCTGGTGAAAACGCCGGTACAACAATAAAGATAAACTTGCCTGTAAAATATTTCAGGGACTTGATGTAGAACTATTTTATCTTTGAAAATATTTATCCCCTTCTTATAAAAAATAAAATATGATATTTTATCCTCTCAGTAATGGATAAATCGCCACAAAAAGAGATGTTCGAATTTTTCGGTGCCTGCATCGGCATGGGTGGTGTTTTGCTTATAATAGTCGGCTCAATAATACTTAAGTTTTTAGAAGCTTTCGGGGTGATAAAGATTGTGGTGTGAGGTTGTGGTGTTGGCCAGAAGTAACACTGTAAACAAACACAACATCAATCCCCACACCGTTTCGCAGTGTGGGGATCACGGAAATCTTTTTAGGTCATTCCGATTGACCTGCTAACCTGACCACCTTCGTCTCCTTAGCCCACCAACCCAGCGGCCATTCTCGTCGCGAAGACCTTCGGCCATCTCGTACTTCCAACGAGCGATGTGCTTTTTAATCGGTGTCTCCAACCAACTATCCAACCACCTCGGAATTTCTGGTGGTAAGCCACTACCCGAACCATCGTGGCTACGGCCATGGTCAGACTCAGCGTCGCATC
>CAYQCS010000042.1:0-5073 GCA_964416105.1 uncultured Candidatus Saccharibacteria bacterium | reverse complement strand
CCATTATCACAACCATTATTCCTTCAGAAAATGATAAAGATACGGTAAACAACAAAGCTAAAGAACTTAACGATCTATTGAATGCTGGCGGGGTTAGATCTCATGTCGATATTAGAGATTTGCGACCAGGAAAGAAATATTATGAATGGGAGAAGAAAGGTGTTCCGATCAGGATAGAACTTGGACTGAAAGACATTGCCGATGAATCTGCCGTGCTTGTCAGACGTGATACAGGAGAAAAATCAAAGATATCTCTTAAGTCATTAGTTGAGACTGTCACATCAATGTTAAATGAGATACAGCAGAACTTATTTAATCGGGCGGCTGAATATCGTAAGACTAAGACTAAGACCGTGGATACTTGGGACGAATTCGTAAAAGCGATCGAAGAAGGAAATTTTGTCCTTGCTCATTGGTCTGGTGAAAAAGAAGTTGAAGCTCAAATCAAAGATGAGACTGGTGCGACGATTCGATGTCTTCCTTTGATCAGAATGATGAATCTGGCAGATGTATAAAAACTGGTAAGCCATCCGCAAGGAGAGTAATATTTGCGAAGTCTTACTAAAGAGTATGTCTTTCAAGATTTCCATTCATGAGGATATATCTATAGCTGATCTGATTAAAATTCATAATGAAAAAGGTGTGGTATTGAAAACACCGCATATTGGTAATATCTATCCAAATAATCTAGCAATAGCTTCTTTGGGCATACCGATGCTTTTTTATGATCGTACTCTTGGTACGAAGGATAATAATTTTCATCCGGACAGTCTAATTGTGGGCGGAAAAGCTGAAGAAATAGCTGATCCTAGTATATTAACTACGCATTCAAAAATCACGCGGCTTCCAAGTTCCATATCGCAAGAAACGCAGATCGGGACAAGTTTACTGGATTTCCACATGTCATCATTAAAGCGGGCATTGCCAAAGTCATTATGTTTTACATATACGGAGTATATTCAAGAGAACAAAGATCAAGTCCTTAAAATTTTAGAAAAAATAACTGAACCTCATCCAAATTTGTGGAATAGAATCGTTAATGAAGAAGGAAAAACCTCCAAATCTCAAGTGAATGATTGGAATGATGTATTAAAGATTGGCGTTTTCGGTCTGACAAATTTGAAAAGTGGTTGGCTTATACCTAATCCCGTAAGCGTCCTTTTCCATGGAACGATTGATGCCGCAAAAGCTAAAGTCACGGATATCTATCTTTTGTCTGGCCCTGACATGTATAAATATATTGACGGTTATCAGACGGAGCTCAATGAGACATATGATTATGTGAGAAAAACATTAGGTATGAATCTCCCGGAGACTATTCATTGTCATATTATCCCAGTCATAAGCATGAGGTTTATCATTGAGGATAAATATAGGGATGCATTAGATGAATTAGTCAATACGTACTTGAAATATAATTCGGCCAATGGACCAATTAGAGTTTTGATGAAAAATGAAACACAAGATTCCGATGCCGAGCGATTGATACACGAGAAAATTAAAATAAAAGACGAGATACATGCGTGTATCAGAAATAAATTTGAAGCTTTCAAGACGACCATGTTTTACGATATCGAAGAAGCTAATTGTTTTACTCAATATGATTTGCTTACCAGTAGTGGATTATATATTCATCCGTGGGCAATCAAGAGTAAGTTGACTGAAGTTTCTAAGGCATACAACTTTTTAGCTGGTTGTTACTCATATGTTAGGGATAGGCTTCAGGATGAAGCATAATTGAGAAAAAATATGTCGATGGAATATGATCCAATTTTATATGATTCTGACCCGAGACCCTTTCTCAAGGATGAGGTGGAATTTTATGTGAAACTTGTTGAAAAGATCAGACCAAAAACAATACTCGAACTTGGCGTAGGTACTGGCAGAATATTTTCCAAACTCCTTCCATTAGTCACATCTGGTGTCGGCATTGATATATCAGAAACTATGCTGGATAGATGCCGAAAAGTGTGTGCTGAAAATCATAACTATAAATTATACAGATTAAGTTTTGTAGATTTTGATCTTCAGACGACATTTGATCTCATCTATTTACCCTTTAATACTTTTCAGCATTTACTCATCGAAGAAGATCAAGAGGCCTGTCTGAAAAATATTAGAAATCACATGCATAACAAAAGCCACTTCATTCTGGACTTAATGAATGGCGACAATATGTCTTTTGATCTTGAACAATGGAAGCAAGATTATTCGACCATATTACCGTCTGGAGATATTTTACGTCGTGATCAAAAGACCGTCGGCGTTGATAAGATGACCTCGGTTGTTCATAAAAAATTTAGATACTCCGTGACCGTTAAAGGCGAGACAGATAAAGCGCAAGAGTTTGATGCTTTAATGAAAATCAACCCCAATAAAAAGATGCATGAAATTTTAGAAAAAATGGGTTTTGAGATAGAAGACATTTGGTCTGATTACTTATTTGGCCATGGCGGGGATACTAAAAAGATGATTTATTGTCTGAAAACTCATGAAATTTAAACCAGTACCGATAAAACTTGGTAAAGGTCAAACGGTTACCTCCTTGTATCACAGTCCTTTTGATTTCAATTTGCTATATTTAATTTGTCTTGCCAAGACAGGACTTAAATTAAGAATAGTCATAGACGACATTGATAATATTGGTATTGATAAGAGTAATTCGGATTTGACATATCACTATGGTGAGAAGTTTTTTATGAGTAAGACTGAAAGAACAAATGTAAGGCCGTTATCTTTCGTCATACCCAAGCATCTATTGGCAAATCTATCATACCCGGCTCTAAAGGAACTTGATTCAAAGGTCGGTATAGCTACGATAAAACAACATGTGAGATATGGAGATACTGTAGAACATTGGATTAAGGATATTACCAATAATCTCGGATCTTTTTCTCTTGTAGGACCTGACAAAGCCTTCGCTTTTTCTGTTATTGATGATGGCTTCATTCAAGCTATTCGTCAGGCGAAGCATAATATCATCTCAATATTAGGAAGATTTCCTGATCAGAGTGACGGCGCAATCGACTTTATCGAATGGCTTCTGAAAGAAGAATTTATTCAAGCCGGTATCACGATTTCGGATTATTATGTCTCACTGTTACAAAGAATAATCGACAAGTTTGAGTTGAATGACAATATTGTTATACAAAGAATGTCTGATTGTGATATTCAGCATAGGACAAAACGCCTTTTGGATATTTTCAATAATGATGAATCACTGCGCGAAACGTATAAGACTGCTCTTGCGTCTGAAGGGAGAAAAAGTTGGGACGATTTTCCATTCTATGCAATATCGAAAGCGAGCGGTGAACGACTTTTACCTATCGACAATTACATAAGTAATCCGACAGATTATTTACTAGCTCCAAAAGTTCTGATGCTCAATAATTTTGAAAATCTTGTTTTGCCATTTCATGCCATAGAAAGTAAGAATGTTTGGGCTAGAGAAATAATGTATCAGAATAAGAAAATAAACTGCAATCAAATCTTTTGTGACGAAAAGTGGGTAAATAAACTGTCTTCATTCGGACTCAAGATTAGGCTTGATGATGAGGAACAAAGAATTTATGGTGTAAATAGTCTGGATACACCATACTTCAGCGAACTTATAAATAAGGGACAGACAATGTACGAAAATGGTAAGGATGTTGAAGAAAAGTATAAGGGATGGATCATTACTTCCACTTTCAGAGCTATGGATAGGATGAAATACCCACTAATATTTCTGGCATTACTTCAAGAAAAAACATTTTTGACAGATATTCCCGATTTTTATAAATTAATGTCATGTTAAATCTTCTTGAAAAAACTGCCGCGGCTTTGATCAGAAAATATAATCCTACAATTATTTGTATTACTGGAAGCGTGGGTAAGACATCAACGAAAGAAGCGATAGCTTGCACGCTTTCAGCATCATTTAGAACACGAAAGACATCGCGTAATTATAATAACGATTTTGGCGTGCCTATATCCGTGATAGGAGGGTTTGAATCCGAGGAAAGTTTTTTGTCATTGTGCGCCATATTTGCTTATGGCTTGTGGCAGTTATTTTTTGGTCTAAAATTTCCTGAAGTCTTGATACTAGAAGTTGGTGCAGGCAAAGTTGGAGAAATTGAAAGGATTGCGAAATGGCTTAAACCAAACATTGTCGTAGTAACAAATCTTCCCCACATTCCCTCACATCTTGGGGTTTTTGGCTCAAAAGAGAAATTAATTAAAGAAAAGAAGTTTCTTGTGAGTGCTATGGATGAAGACGGTGTACTTATAATTGATAAAGATGAAGCCAATACGGAGCATTTTTATGGCGATTTTCCAGGCAAAGTAATCTTTTGCAATGCAAATAAGTTTATTAAAGAGAGTAATTATGAAATCACGTATAGGAATAAGGGTAATTATTTTTTGCCAAACGGTTTTCATGTCGAGTTTTGTCTAGAAAATACTAATAAGAGAAGTATTGAGTTCACAGGATTTTTGGGTATTCAAAATATGAGAGCTATTGATATGGCTATTTTGGTGGCAAAACATTTGAATTGTTCTGCCGACAAGATTCAATTGGGATTACAAAATTATAGACCGCAATGTGGCCGTCTCAGAATAATTCCTGAGCAAAATACCAGCATAGTTGTATTGGATGATACATTTAACGCATCACCATATGCGGTCGAAAATTCAGTTAGTACGCTCTTATCATTGAAGAAGTCGGATGATCAAAGACGAGTCGCAGTCTTGGGGGATATGCTAAATTTAGGAAAAGAGACAGAAAAGATCCATAGAGAGACTGCCATCGAGGTTATCCCTAAAGTGGATATTCTTATTACTGTAGGAAATGTATCGAAAGTGTGGCAAGAATTTAACGCGGACATTCTCCACCTGAACAAGCATTTTAAAAATTCTATAAATGCAGCACACTACATCGAGAATATCCAGAAAGAAGGAGATTTGATTTTATTTAAGGGTGGACATCTGACTCGTCTGGAAAAGGCTGTTGCTTTTCTAACAAAATGTCCACCGGATTATCTTGTTCGACAAGAAACATATTATAATACGCACGAGTTAGATCTGAACCCCATA
>CAYQCS010000041.1:3366-5174 GCA_964416105.1 uncultured Candidatus Saccharibacteria bacterium | reverse complement strand
TGAAAAACAAAACCTATTTCTCTATTTCGAATATCCGCCAATTCATCGCTAGAATAAGTCGAAACATTTTTGTTATTGAATATATATTTACCGCTCGTTGGCACATCGAGGAGTCCGAGCAAATGCAATAAAGTAGATTTGCCACTACCAGAAGGACCCATTATAGCGACAAATTCCCCTTTCCGAACATTGAACGTTACATCTTTCAAAGCAACGGTATCAGCGCCGTCTTTGTATGACTTCCTTAACTTGTTTACTTCGATTATATTCATCGGGCATTATTTCTTTATATAAGTGACGACTTCATCTCCGACTTGTATTCCATTTATTATCTCCGAAAGGCCATCGGAACCTTTCAAACCTTGCTCAATAGGTACTTTCGTAAAATCTTTGCGATTAGAATCCAATACGCGAACATATTTGAGATTTTCTTCTGTAATAATTGCTCTACTAGGAACAGTCAAAACATTGTCCCTTTTTTCAGTCAAGATCTCTAAATTAGCAGTCATTCCAGAACGAATTCTATCATCTCGATTTTTGAACCTTAAAGTCACTTTGTAAGTCGGCACCCCTTCTAGAATTGTTTCGGCCGGATCTATAGATACTACTTCTGCAAGAAAATCGACATTTTGATAGGCATCCAGCGTTGTCGAGGAGATATCTCCAACACTAATCTTAGCTATATCGGCCTCCGGAACGAAAGCCTCTATCTTGTACTCACCATCACTGATAACGCCATAACTGATAACACCAGCACTTACAAACTCACCTAATTTCGGTTCTGCTTTTGTAATAATTCCATTCATCGGAGCAACAATCCAATTTTTGGCTAATTCGGCTCTATACGAATCTACAATAGCAGATTGAACAGCAATCGCCTGAGCAGAAGAACCAGAGTTTTTCAAGACAAAATTGTTATAGATTTGATCGTAATTAGTAATAGCATTTTCTAAGGTAGATTTGGCAGTCGATATAGATGTTATGGCCTGATTCAGAGACGATAAAGCGGTGTTTATGTTGGAAACATGAGTATCTATCGTCGCTCTAGATAGACCAGAATTGCCGGTATCCAGAGAGTTGACGATGGTAGCAAGTTCATCGACAAAATTCTTAATAATTGTCTCATAACCATTTACAGCAGAAATAAGTCTGGAAGCATCTTCTGGGGATTTGATCAGATCCAAGTCCCTTCTCCATTTTGTAAGAATATCAGTAACCAAAACTCTTTGATAGTTTATAGATGTCTGACGAGATTGGGAATCTGTCCGAACGTTGATGGTTGGATTGGCGCTTTGAGGATTATCAAAAAAGGTATCTGCGTAATTGTTTATGGCACCCTGTGTCTGAACAAGAGCAATTCTGGAGGCGTTCAAAGCGTCTTGTTTGGCATTTGCTAGAGAAGTACTAGCGGCACTGATTTTCGATTTTTCTAGAGCCAATTCTGGGGCATTGAGACCACGAGAGAGGTCGGATAGCTTGGCTTCGGCAGACGCCAAAGTGGCTCGATCGGCAGATGTATCCAAAGAAGCGATAATGTCTCCTTTTTTGACTCTGTCACCAACCTTGACGTTGATAACTTTGACAACACCTCCTCTCTCGAAGGCCAGATCGGCCTTTTCTACAGGCGAAATTTTGCCGGTTACACTTACTCTTTCGGTTACATTGCCGATCGAGGCTGTAGCAAAATCAAAACTTGGACTACTTGAACCACCGAAAAATGCGAAATAGATAACTATTGCTAGAACTATAACACCAACTATTACGTATTTATTACGTAAATATTTTTTAAGAAAAAACTTTTTCATTCC
>CAYQCS010000041.1:0-3266 GCA_964416105.1 uncultured Candidatus Saccharibacteria bacterium | reverse complement strand
TTTTGTCGATAAAAGAAGAGCGATTGACGGTATATTTCTTGATTTCGGTCGGCAATGGTACAGGACCATGAATCTCTGCATCATATCGGGCAGCTGTATCCATAATCTGCTTCAAAGAAGCATCAAGAATCTTGTGTTCATATGCACGAACCCTGATCCTTAAATGTGGAACCTCTCCACTACCTTTAACCTTTTTGACCCTAGGTGTTTTGACCTTCGTATTCGCCTCTTTTTTTATTGTATCAACCATATTTGTTATTAAACCTTAAATATTCGCGCTAGATTTAATATTTATGCTATAACCTTCGTTACAACACCAGCACCAACAGTCTTACCTCCTTCACGAACAGCAAATCTCTGCTTGTCTTCGAGTGCAACTGGAGCAACGAGTTTGACTTTGAAAGTAACAGTATCTCCCGGCATAACCATCTCTACTTTTTCTGGAAGAGTAACTTCACCTGTCACATCGGTTGTGCGGATATAGAACTGTGGCTTGTATCCAGTGAAGAATGGAGTATGACGACCACCTTCTTCTTTCTTTAGGACATAGACTTCTGCTTCAAACTCTGTATGAGGTTTGACGGAACCAGGTTTGGCCAATACTTGACCACGAGAAACATCGTCTTTGGCAGTACCGCGTAGCAAAACTCCGGCATTGTCTCCTGCCATACCTTCTTTGAGAGATTTGTTGAACATTTCGATACCAGTAACAACAGTCTTGGTTGTATCTTTGAAACCAACTATTTCGACTTCCTCACCAACCTTAACTACACCTCTTTCGATACGACCAGTTACAACTGTTCCACGACCTTCGATTGAGAAAATATCTTCGATAGGCATAAGGAAAGGCTTATCTACTTCACGGACTGGGGCAGGAATATAGGTATCGAGAGCATTCATAAGCTCATCGATCTTTGTAGACCAAGTAGCATCACCATTCAAGGCATTGCTAGCAGAACCACGAATAACTGGAGTATTCTTGCCATCGAACTTATTCTTGGTGAGCAATTCGCGAACTTCTTCTTCTACTAGATCTATAAGATCTGTTTCTGGAACCAAGTCACACTTGTTCAAGAAAACTACAATCTTTGGAACACCGACTTGATAGGCCAAAAGAACGTGTTCACGAGTCTGTGGCATAACTCCATCGGTAGCCGAAACGACAAGGATAGCTCCGTCCATTTGGGCGGCGCCGGTAATCATGTTTTTGATGAAGTCGGCGTGTCCTGGACAGTCTATATGAGCATAGTGACGAGTAGGAGTTTCGTATTCAACGTGCGACAAAGAGATCGTAACGGTCTTTGTAGCATCACGAACTGTACCACCCTTTGTAATATCTGAATAAGCTTTGACATTAGCCAAACTCTTCTTGGCTTGTACAGCCAAAATAGCAGCCGTCAAAGTAGACTTACCGTGGTCAATGTGACCAATTGTTCCCACATTTACATGGGGTTTCGAACGATTAAATTCTGTTGTTGCCATAATATTTATTATTGCTTTAGCTCACATTATATGGTCGCGAACACAACACATAGCGAGAGCCAAAGATAAATTGTTAATAGTTTTAATAAAACGCAATATGCGCGTATCAACAAATCTAGCACAACCTTAGATTTTACGCAAATCTGGCGAAATATCGCCAGATTTGTTAATCACTTAACTAATAGTTTTCGATCAAACGTTAGTTAGATCGTTGAAGCTGGAGAAGAACTGGGGCTAAGGCTAGGACTAGGGCTAGGATTAATTACGGTGATATATCCAGCCGTTTCATCTGAACAGGTCTTGAATCCAACCGCATTGTTCAAATCACAAACTACCTTCATCTTGTATTTACCTGGCAACCAAGCATCTCTGCCATCAGAAGTTTTTGAATATATCTTAAGAACTACGGCACCGTAAGGAGCAACGTAGTTTGAGGCCAATTCGACTGGAGCTCTACCGTCTGTTGGTACTAATAACAATTTTACATACTTATTACCGAAGGCGTCCGAATTGAAGTTATTATAATTCCAAGTAACAGTCTTAGTTTCTCCTACCAACCAAGTCTCTCCCCCTCTTGGATAAACCAATGAAACGGAGGGTTGAGTTGGGGATTGAATCGGTGATGGGGACGGAGAATAGCTAGAGGTTAAATAATTGCCAATAGTAAAACTCGAATCGCTTTCGTCATAAGCATATTGAGGTTTATCATTTGTCTGAACAACAATTCTGTAATCACCAGACACAATCGATGAATCAATTGTCCACGAGTATTCACCTGTATCTAAAATTCCAGCAATATAATTTGTAATTTCTTTAACAATAGTATTACCATTTCTCTCAGTAAGTCCTATATGGACTTTATTGTTTGTATTATTTTTACTCACCCATCTTATAACTATTTTGTCACCAGCTTTGAATACTTCCCCTCCATTTGGATAAAGTACTTTAATCGAAGGAGAAGTAGCTACGGATTTAACAGTAGTAGACTTAGTAGAATTTGAGGCTGGAGCGGTAGCAGATTGCAAAGTATTTACCTTAACATCCAAACCTTTAACATCAACCATTCCACTAGAACTCTTAGCAAAGAATTTAACATGGTAATTACCTGGTTTGGTAAATGCACGAGTGATGAAATTGCTTGCACCAAACTCACTATCGGTAGGAGTACTGTTTTTACTAGAATCTGAAGCAGTTACCGGTGCATTCCAAATTACTGCATATTTCGTGGCATTTTTTGCTTGAATAGACCAGGTTCCAACCTGATTTACGAGTATTGAACTTGGACCTATTACTGAATCAATCTGTGGTTGAGAAACCGGAGATGACACCGGAGAAGGAGAAGCTTGATCTTTATTCGGAACAGAAGCTGGCGCTGGTTGAGTAGTCGGATTGCTACCTCTTTCGGATCTATTAATTCGAAGCCATTTCACAAGAGTTGACCAAAACGAATTACCCCTCTCTGAATTTGGAGTAGTCTGCGCGCTAACCGGAGTAACAGAAAACAGACCTATTATGGCCAAAACTAATAAAGTGGAGATAAATAACTTTTTCATAATGTTTAAATTACTAATAAAAAAGAGCTTTTTACTGAAAATTAGTATAGCACCACCCCACAAAATTTGCATATAACAAAATAGACCCCAGGTTAATATAACAAGGGCCTATTTTGTCTTAAATCATGAACTGCCTATCCTTAAAATATTCAGTGAAAAATGAAAAGAGATGCAGTAACTACTGCGCCCACTCGGTTACAGAAGCAGAGTCATTGGAACAATTGCCGACTT
>CAYQCS010000040.1:0-5252 GCA_964416105.1 uncultured Candidatus Saccharibacteria bacterium | reverse complement strand
CTATTTTAGTATTACATCCTCGATGTTATCTACCAAAACAGCTACCTTGGCGTTATAAAAATACTACTTACTAACTGTCTGCGAATCACTGCCGGAACCAAAGAGGTCTGTGAACTGATTGATAGCCCCATTAACTGTTTGAACAGATTGTTGTGTCTTATCAAATGCGCCGGAAATTGTTTCTAAGTACGGCTGAATAAAATAAAACGCACCAAATGTAAGGCCAAGTATCATCACCCAATAAAGAATTCTGAAAGAAGCACTTATACGGTCTGCTCGACGTAAAGATTTGACAATACGGTTGTTTTCTTCGACCAATTTGTAAGTGCGTTCTAACAATAATCTTTCTTCTGGCTCCATGATAGTACTATATCAGATTTATTTTATAGACGGAAGTATGCTAATCTATCCAAAGATTTGTTCAAAAAGAGCCCTCGTAGTTCAACGGATAGAACAGTTCCGTCCTAAGGAGTAGATGTAGGTTCAATTCCTGCCGAGGGCACCGTTTGGTTATTGGTAAATTATCTACCACCCCAACCATTCTGTAATAGCTTCAAAGACAGATGCTAGTGAGTTTTGATCCAAAGAGGCGGAAGGACTTGCGCTTGGACTACTTGAAGGTGAAGAGGTTGGCGTAGGGGTAGGGGTAACGGTTGGAGTTGGAGTAGGAGTTGAAGTAGGAGTTGAAGTAGGGGTAACAGTTGGCGTTGGTGTTGGAGATACTGTAGGAGTCGGTGTTATCGTAATTGTTGGGGTTGGGGTAATCGTAACGGTTGGTGTAGGAGATGCTGTAGGAGTCGGTGTTACTGTAATCGTTGGCGTAGGTGTTGGTGTAATCGTTGGAGTTGGGGTAATCGTAATTGAAGGTGTAGGACTAGGTGTTTTGCAATTCAAACTAACTGATTGATTGGCAAGCTTTTGGGCTTCATTTTTAGATAATGAACAGGCATTGACTACAGAAGTCTTGGATACTGTATATGGATATTGATTGAAAGGACTATAGGGTTCACTACAATATGTTACAGAATTGGTTGTATACGTATAATTCCCTCTTTTACCAAGCGATAACTGAACACTGGTTCCTGAAGGACAATAGGCTACAGCACACTGTGAACTATTACACCTAAACTCTGTTGGTGAAGGAGTTGGTGTACCAGAAGAAACAGGAAAAGAAGGAGTAATGATCGCATTTGGTTTTGGAGTAACTGACGAACTAGGTTTAATCGTTTGATTAGGTGAAGGAGATGCAGAAGCTGTCGAATTTGTAACAGGAGAAGGAGTAGGACTAAAGATAGCAGGTGGTGGTGTGATCTGTGTCGGAATAATTATAGAAACCGCCCTTCTCAATGTCGGCTCAAAAACTTTTCTGGAATTATCGATCACTTTACTCAAAATACCATCACCAAGAATGGGGGCGGGCGTTGGCGCAGGAGTGTTGGACGTAAGTTGTGGCAAAACTTTGACCTGCGACGAAACCCCTATTGCATAATTTGGATCATTTTCGTAATAGATATAGAAGTTTGGCACAACATATTGTGGCAAATCAGATTTGTTGATGAATATAACATCAGTTTCGGTTGGAAGTGTAGGAAAATTTAGCCATTGATTACACATATCTTTGCTAGCAATCTTTCCTGTTACGCCTTCTGGACAATAAAGCATCAATTTGGCTGAGACGGAATGAGCGGGTATGGAATAGTTAAGTTTGACAACTTGACCAGAATTAGCAGTCTCTCTATCTGGAGAAACGGCTTGGGTAGAAGAGGTAGTTGAGGTGGAAATAGTAACATACACGATATTACTGGCTCCATTTACAGGATGTAAGACTTGTACTTTATAATTACCAGGAATTATATTGGTAATAAAATCTAATGTATTACCATCTTTGGATACAACTTTGTATTGTCTGGTACGATCACAGACAAAACCGCTTGGACAAATATCATCCGGCGATTTGAGAGTAACAATGTTTGCGGTGTCAGTTGAAAAGCCGACACCATTAATCGTTAACAAATCGTTACTGGTTATAAAGGTAGGAGAAATGGAATTTATTTTTATAATTTTCTGGAAAGCTTTAAGGTTTATATCAATAATTGGCTGTGTCGGATCAGTCGTAATTAATGAATATGTATCTGAATAATTTCCCCCAATAATATTTCCATCATTCGAACGCATAGCAGGTGAAAATGAAAAATTAAAATCAACTTTTTGTTTTGGTTGAATATCTATAACATCATACGGATTTATATCAGAAATATTGAATCCAAGATAATTCCTTCCAGGAACTACCGTAACTGGATTAGAAGGATCGAAAAAATATTCTTTTTCTAATACAATTCCCCAACTAGGTAAGACTAGGATTTTTGCCACAGAATTACTGACATTTTTTACAGAAAAGATCTTATTTGATAATTGGTTTGTTTCTTGATCAATCATAGATCCAAAATCTATATCTTTACTACTTATTTCAAGTTGAGGAATTATAGAGTTACCTCTAATTGCCAAAGTTGGATCACCAAATACTTGTGTAATAAAAAGTGAACTATCATTAATGAACATCTGACCTAATGGTACAGAAGAATTTAGAAAGGATAAACGTTGAAAGAATATTGGAGAAACCGGAGGATCTTCCAAAAAACTACCAATTGCCGTTATTTGACTGTGAGCTGTAACCAGAAGAGTGTCTCCGTTAAACAAAAACTTTCCAGCCAAATAATCAGGTGATTTGAAAGCACCATTACTACACGACAAAAGTGCTATATAGAAAATATTTGGTGTTACTTCATTAATATCAGTACTAAATATTTGACTCTCGTCATATTTTTGAGATGGAAATTGACTATTTTCCGATCCATGTATATTTATTAAAGCAGTTTCATAACGATTATCTTTAAGTTTTGAGAGATAATTCTGTTTTTGCTTTAAATAGTCAGTTTCAGTGATAACATCAACATCATCAAGACTATAACGAAATTGAGAATTTATCGAAAAGTTAATATTTTCTAATAAAGAATTCTTGGAACTAGATTTTCCTCTGTTTCTTTCTAAAATCGACACACTTGGATAAAGAAGCATCTTCTTGGGAAAAATAATTCTTCCTTGTCTATAAGCGTGATTTTTATCAAGATATTTCTCAATCAGTGCTATTGTATTTGTCGCATTAACTGGTGGCATAATCCTTCCTGTAAAAACATCTCTTTTTGAAACTGAGTCAAATCTATTACAAGATAACGAAAAAATTCCTTCAGCAGAAATTGTGCAACTATCATCAAGTTCTTGATAGAACCAATCAGTATAAAAACCATCATTTCTTTCAAATGTAGGAATAGAACCAATTAAAACCGAACCAGCCAATATCTTATTTTCATATGCTTGTTTTAAAATGCTTCTTATTTCCATTGGACTAGAATAATTACCGCTCCTGATAATTACCTTTGATCCCAGATCTGTTTTTATGTCCGTAGCAAGACGATTTATCTTACTAGAAAGAGCATTGTATGTAGTACTGTCCACGAAAATATAAATTTCCTTGTTTAAAAGTGATGTTTGTGCCAAAACTAAATTATTCGAAAACAAAAATATAACAAACAAAGAAAGGACAGAAAATATAAACTTTAACTTCATTTTCATACCATAATGATACTCTATTTCAAAATCAATTGAAACAGTGCATAATAAGGGACGAAAGGATCTTTTATGGACTCAAAGATTGTGGGCGCATCAATTCTAGTTGCAATATTATTCTTGGCTTGGTGGCTCAATCGGGTCCCCAGACGAGGAAGGCAACAGCGACGACAAAGGGGGCAGTGACCCACAAGGCGCACTTACGTGCGCCTTTGCTTTACACAAACATTTTGATGTATTTAGGAGTAAATAGGCTTTATTCTAAAACAACTTACTCCGCAGAATCATCATTTCCTGTCATCCCTGTCTTCTCATATTCTTTCAGAGCTTCAATAATCGGGGCGAATCTGCCTGCCAAAATATTTGGTAAACCATGCCAAGATTGCTTGATACGATGATCTGTAACGCGATCTTGTGGATAGTTATAGGTTCGAATCTTCTCTGAACGATCACCCGTGCCGATCTGCCCTTTCCTATCAGCAGAAAACTTCTTGGCTTCTTCTTCCTCTTTCAAAGCTTCCAATTTAGCGGTAAGTATTTGCATAGCACGCTCGCGATTGGCAGACTGACTTCTCTCGGCCGTTGATCGAACATCCATACCAGTCGGTTTGTAAATAACTCTAACGGCTGTTTCGACTTTATTGACATTTTGACCACCTTTACCGCCCGCTCTCGAAAACTCTATTTCTATATCAGTAGGATTGATCATGATTTTCGATTTTTTACGAATAGGCATGATCGCTACCGAAGCAGTAGAAGTGTGGATGCGACCAGATTTCTCGGTTTCAGGTACTCTCTGTACTCGATGAACTCCCGTTTCCCATCTTAGATCTTCATAGACGCCTTTGCCTTTTATTTCAAGAGAAGCTTCTTTGTAACCACCCAGATCATTGGTCGACTCATCGATAATCCTCGTAGACCAACCACGCGATTCGCTGTATCTTTTGTACATATCGAGAAGTTCAGCGGCAAAAAGAGCCGCTTCATCTCCACCGGCGCCCGCTCTAACTTCCAGAATAATCTCATTTGGTTTTTCTTCCTCTTCTTTTTCCGAATCAAGTATCGTCTTCATTTGCTCTTCCAGATTATTTTTTTGTTCACGAATAGAGACCAAGTCACTATCGACCAGATCCTTAAGAGAAGGATCTTTTTCGGCCATAGCGAGCATTTCCGATTCATCTTTGATCAACTTTTCATAAAGTTGAACCAAAAAAGCCGTTTTTGGATTATTTTTATATTTTTCTATATCCATAATAAAACCACGAAAAACCTAAGCTTTCTTTTTGGCTTTTGATTGTCTGGTTTTGAATTTTTCGACTCTTCCAGCTGTGTCTATGATCTTCTCTTCTTTTGTATAAAAAGGGTGCGAAGCACTAGAAATTTCAACGGAATGTGATGGATAAGTCTTACCATCGGTCCATTTGTCTTCTGAATCTGTTTCTATGGCAGATGGGATAAGGAACTTGGTACCGTTGGAATTGTCTACAAATATAACGGGTCTGTAGTTCTTTGGATGTATGTCTTTTTTCATGGTTTCAGTAATCTAACATTGTTTTTATATTTATGCAACAAATTGAATAAGACCACCCATTTTTGCACTTTTCTGATAATTGATTTACATAATAATC
>CAYQCS010000039.1:3548-5359 GCA_964416105.1 uncultured Candidatus Saccharibacteria bacterium | reverse complement strand
AGGGAAGGGTCACCAGTTCGATCCTGGTCCTTGGCACAAAGTAACTCAAATCATAAACTATTTATTGCGGGATGGGGTAACATTCGATCCTGGTCCTTGGCACTACTTCGCTCGCTAATCGCGAGCTACGAAGTGTAAGCACCAAAGTAATTTAGATCATATAATCGATTTATTGCGGGATTTCGATTTTACAAGACAATATTTTTTAGAAATTGGGAACTTGTTTTAACTTATTTAAGATGTTAGTATGTCTGGCATAAGTGCCTTCGGGCTTGCCCTGTGTTTTACACAGGGAGAACAAGAAAAACCGTCAGAATAAATCCCTGACGGTTTTTCTTACTTCATAAAATAGTTCTTCTTTGATTATACCTATCTTATTTACTAGTCTTTTAGTATCAATTACTTTGATTTGAGAAATTAACGCAGAGGCAACTTTTCCATTAATTTTACCGATTCGTTTTCGCATCCTGTGTTCTTTTAATGATGTTGTAAGTGGAATAACTAAGCATGTGTTATTGCTTAATACTTTTAGTATTAAGACTGGTCTCTGATGATTTATTTTGTCACCATCTTGTTCAAAGCCAACATTTATACCTAGAAAACACCACCAAATCTCTCTTTCGTGTACAAAACCATTGAATTCTTTGTCACTGATATTCTTTTTAATTGTATTCCATGTATCAAAATCTTTTTTCATATTTGTTTTTTAAACAGTTCATCGCACATTGCTGTGCGATTTATTGGTTGCCTGCCTGGGCCAATATTGAACTGTAGGGAATTTGTCTTGATTTGGTTTTGCAAGTATTAATGTTATGTCGACTCATAACAATAAAAGAATAGCAAAGTGCTATGAAATCCATATCAAATCTAGATGAAGAAACGATAAAAAAAGATTAAAAAAACAATAAAATCAGCCTATTTTAGTGGAAAAATATTTTTATATCTATATACTAGAGACATGAAAATATTGATAGTCGAAGACGATGTTCAATTGGCCAATACGATTAAGATAGGCCTAGAATCAGACAATATTATTGTTGAACTAGTAAATGATGGTAATGACGGTTCTTTTTTGGCCAGAAGCTTCGATTATGACGCTATTATTCTAGACAATTCTCTACCTAAAAAAGATGGTTTGACTATATGCAAAGAAGTTAGAGCTGTAGGCCGGTTGACACCAGTACTATTCCTGACTGCAGATAGTAGCCTAGAAAACAAAATAAGAGCTTTTGAATATGGTGCTGACGACTATATGCCTAAGCCGTTTTCTATAACCGAACTTAGAGCGAGGATAAAAGCCATTACTCGTAGATCAAATGTGATAAAGCAGTCAATACTTAAAGTTGACGATCTCGAGCTCGATGCAGAAAAACAAGTAGTGATAAGAGATAAAAAGCGAATTAGGATAACTCGTAAAGAGTTTTGTCTACTTGAATATTTTATGCGCAATGTCGGAGTCGTTATTTCCAGGGCTTTAATTATGGAACATGTCTGGACTGCAGATAGTAATCCGTTTTCGAATACAGTCGAAGCACATATTCGCAATCTTCGTAAGAAAATAAATATAAATAGTAGACCAAATCTAATAGTCAATATTCCTGGTAGAGGTTATATAATCGATTCACCAGAAAATCTGGAAAGATTATAAAGTTTTTAATACTTTTTTATACCTTTTTTATTATTTTTTGATCCAAATCTTATTTGGAATTTATCTCCTTTTGTTATGATTGTTTTGCTATAAGGGAGTAGCGATTATTATTTAATTAAAATATATGTCATTAGAAAAAAAAGATTTAGAGCTTATAGAAAGT
>CAYQCS010000039.1:0-3448 GCA_964416105.1 uncultured Candidatus Saccharibacteria bacterium | reverse complement strand
TATTTAATTAAAATATATGTCATTAGAAAAAAAAGATTTAGAGCTTATAGAAAGTTTAATTTACAAAAATAGTGATGATATAGCCGTATCGATATCTCGTAGTTTCGAAAGATTGGAAAAAAGAAACGACGAATCTGAAGCCAGACTTTATTCCAGAATATCAGAATTAGAAGATAAAATAGAATCAAACCGCCAAGATACATCAGATAGTATTGGTGATTTGAAAGAGGAAGTTAGAGATGCTTTCAGGTTTAGGGTTAGTCCCGAATACAATTGATATTATTTTGACTTAACGACAGAATCACTCTCGCCATCTAATACAATATAACCACGATCTTCGATTTCTTTGCGTAGAGCATCCGCCTTTGTCCAATCTTTTTCTTTTCTCGCTTCATTTCGAGTATCGACCAAAGCTTGGACTTCTGGTGGTATTTCTTGAGTCTGAACTTCTGGAATAGAATCTAGTTTCAGACCAAAAACTTTATCAAAATCTATCAGAGTTGCTCGTTTGTCGGCGTCATCTTGATCTCTGTCTGCTACAAGTTCCCAAGCAAGAGCGACTGCTTGTGGCAAGTCTAGATCGTCATTGATGTATTTCAAGAATTTATCTCTGTAATCAGTCAAAGTGTTTCCACCTTTGGGATAATTCATAATGATCTTTATCAATCTAACCAAAGCCACTTGTGCACCAGATACAGCTTCGAAAGTGAAATTGACAGGTGAGCGGTAGTGGGCGGTCAAAAGCCAATAACGGTAGGCTAGAGGAGAAATAGAACCCTCTAATAGAGTACTAATAAAGACTGAATTGCCTTCAGATTTTGCTATTTTCTTGCTGTTTATGTTCAAAAATTCATTATGCATCCAGTAGTTTGCTAAAGGTTTATCAAAAGCTGTTTCCGATTGAGCGATCTCATTGTTGTGGTGGGTCGGTATATGATCTATTCCACCAGTATGTATGTCGAATGGTTGACCCAGATATTTACGAGACATGGCCGAGCATTCTATATGCCAACCAGGAAAGCCTTTGCCCCAGGGACTTTCCCAGCCGATCTTTGCATCAAATTTCCAAAGACAAAAGTCGCTAGGATTGATCTTTTCCGAGTTGGTCTTTATTCGAGCGCCATCCTTGAGATCTTCGGTTTTTATGTTTCCAAGTTTGCCATAAGCAGGGAACTTATCAGTGTTGAAATATACACCGTCACTTGTTGTGTACGTGACATTTTTGGAATTCAAAAAACCGATAATCTCGATATCTTCTTCGATATGATCACTCGCTTTTGGAAAATGATTCGGTAACTCTATATTCAAAGCATTCAAATCATCTCTAAACTTATCAAAATATTTATTACCAACTTCTTTCATTGCCTCCAAAGTCAGAGGTTTGCCTTCTCTTTTTAGAGCCTTGGTCATTTTGTCTTCACCTTCATCTGCGTTACTTACCAAATGCCCCATATCTGTAATATTTATTACTTGATTAACTTTGTAACCGTTGTATTCGAATGTTCTTCTAAGTAAATCGGCGAAAACATAGGAACGTAAATTGCCTATATGAGCAAAATCATAAACCGTCGGTCCACAATGATACATCGAAACCTCACCAACCTTTATTGGTTTGAAGATTTCTTTTTGTTTCGACAGTGTATTGAATAATCTTATATCCATCTTTTCTTTTTAAGGAAAGTCCAGAAAACGATCGTGGTTACAACTGATAATAGCATAAGAATAAGCCAGTCATTGGGATATTCCAAGATTGGTATATCTTTGGCAGGAATGGTGAAGATGGCGGCGATGAACATTACAGGGTAACAAATAACCGTGATTGTCGTTAGCATTCTCATTGTTTCGTTTTGTTTGGTGTTCAAAAGGGAATCGTTGGTTTCTCGTAAATCATTCAAGAGTTCGTGAGCGTTGATTATATGTTCATGAATAACATTGAATTCGTTGCGAATATCGTGGATATAAGAATTGAAATCTCTACCAAAGAAACTTTGCTCATCAAAATCAATCATCTTTTCCCAAACATCTCGATGCATACGAGCGGTTTGTTTGATATCTATGAGCTCGCGACTAAGATTAGATAGATTTTCAACCATCTTTCTTTCATTACCTTTGTATATTTCATTCTCAGATTTATTTAGCGAATCTTCTATATTTCTCAAATCATCGATCATTCCAGAATATATCCTTTTGACCATATAATAAAACAGGTAACCAGCATGTTCGATCTTTTCATCTTTATTAAGTATTGAATTGGTATCAAAGACTTTAGCAAAATATTCAAGCTGTTCGAGACTGTCGGTTCTTGATGTTATGAGGAAATTTTTACCTATGACAAAGTCAATTTCGCGGTCAACTATTTCATAGCCACCATTTTTGAGGCGTTTACGGACCGGCATTGTGAGAACTATCAGAATATATTTATCAAAGTAATCTATTTTTGCAACAGAAGAAGATCTTTTGAGTTCCTCACCTACCAAAGGGTGAAGATCGTAACGCTTGACCAGACCAGAAACTTCTTCGTCGGTCGGAGAATCCATGTCCAACCAAACAATTCCTCGATAAGAGTGTGTGTATACCATAAAATTAAATTATTATTATCCAATGATAACTCTTTTATTTGCTATTGACTATGGTAAAAGTGGGATTATACTTCAGATATGGACAAATTTACAAAAATATTGGTTATATCTACAGTCTTTGTTTTCGTGACTCTTTTTAGTTCTCTAAATGAGACACAAGCTTATTGGAGTTATGACTTCTATTATGACAGCAATGGTTATTACGATTACGGTAGTTATTATTACCCAAGTTATTATGGCTCTTACTACTATCCAACCTATTATTCGACATACTATTATCCTACATACAGTAATTATGGAAGTTATGGATATTATGGTAGCTATGACTATTACAGGAATCCGTACGGAACACCTCTGACCAATAATTACGGCTATTACAACAATAGTTATGGTTATAATTATGGAAGAGATCATGATCGAGATAGAGGTGGTCGCCGATAAAATACTATTTACAATATGACAAGTATGTTGTAATGTGTATTACAGGTGATCTATGAAAAATAAAACTGTTATTGTAGCGTCTCACGACAAAGATCAGTCCGCCTTGTTTCTGATGAAGAGACTGGCAGAGATTGGTCAACCGGCCCGCCTAATTAATTTTGGCGAGTTTCCGACAACGATGTCTGGCACCGTGCTGTTTGAGAAAGCAGTCGAAATGACATTGACATCGCCGGATAATTTCCGACTCGACGGCGATTCCGTCAAAAGCATCTGGTGGCGGCGTCCGCAAGGGCCGGTGAAAAACACTAGAATTTCACTGCTTCAGAAGTACATCCAAAACGAAAGCGACATCGCCTTGAGTAGTATGCTCAATTTTCTCAAGGGAGTGTTGTGGGTATCCGAACCTGAAGCCACGAGAATTGCCAATC
>CAYQCS010000038.1:0-5368 GCA_964416105.1 uncultured Candidatus Saccharibacteria bacterium | reverse complement strand
CGGCGACCTGCAAAAACAGGAAGCCCGCCTCAAAAGGAAGTTGGGTGTTGCGTAAACAAAACGACCCACCTCCAAGCAGAAACTCACTGCTTCGATGGTGGGTTTTCTGTTTGAAGATATTTTTTGTATATGAATACTTTTTTGGTTTTCCTGGACAACAAAAAGAAACAGTCGATTACACCACCCCCAGACCCGATTGGCCCCGAGCGAGCGCAAGCGAGCGAGGGGCCTTTTTTCTGGACTTTTCTTCAAATTAGACATACAATTTGGCTATTATGCGTACATACATCAAAGACCTAAAACAACATATAGGCAAAGAGGTTTCGATATCGAGCTGGATAGATGTGAGAAGAGATCATGGAAAACTTATTTTCATTGATCTGAGAGATATTTCAGGGAAGATCCAAGCTGTTGTTCTACCAAATCACGCCGAAGCACATAAGACGGCTAGCGCACTTAGAAGTGAATGGGTCGTAACAATGAATGGTAAAGTTAACGAGAGGCCGGCGAAAATGATCGATAAAGATGAAGAGAATGGTAGTATAGAATTCGAAGTTTTCTCTATAGAAGTTCTATCGGAAGCAAAAGAATTGCCTTTCGAAATCGAAACCGAAGTCAATGTCGACACCTATCTAGATAACTTGCCATTTGCGCTTCGTGGCAAGAAACATACTGCGGTTTTCAAGATTCAAGCAATCATTACCAAAGCCTTTCGAGACTTTTTCAATTCTCAAGGCTTCACCGAATTCCAAGCACCAAAATTGATCGGCGACGACGCCGAAGGTGGTGCCAATTCATTCAATGTTGAATATTTCAAACATACAGCTCACCTTGCCCAAAGTCCTCAATTGTATAAACAGATAATGGTTGGCGTTTTCGAAAGAGTTTTTGCTATTGGCAATGTCTATCGCGCAGAGAAACATTCAACTACGCGCCACTTGAATGAATACACTTCTATGGATATAGAGATGGGATTCATCAAAGATCATCACGATGTTATGGATATCGAAAACGCCTTTATGGCTTATCTAGTCGAAGTCTTGAAGAGAGACTGTAGCAAAGAATTCACACTTCTCGGAGCTACTATTCCCGAGGTACCAAAATCAATACCGAAGATGACACTTCGTGAAGCTCAAAAATTGATTACAAAAGAGACTGGCAAGGATTGCACTAGCGAGCCAGATCTCGAACCAGAACATGAGAGATGGTTATGTGATTATGCAAAAAACAAGCTCGATTCGGAGTTCATTTTCATTACCAACTTCCCTACAGCCAAAAGACCTTTTTACACTTACAGAGATGAGAAAGATCCTACATATACGAAAGGTTTTGATCTTCTATTTCGAGGCGTAGAGATTACAACAGGTGCACAACGCATTCACAAGTACGACGATTTGGTCTCTTCATTAAAAGAAAAGAAACTTGATCCAGAAAAGTTCAGCTACTATCTTCAAGCCTTCAAATACGGCCTACCACCACACGGCGGTTTCGGATTAGGATTGGAAAGGTTGACAGCGAAGCTCTTGGGTATAGAAAATGTCAAAGAAGCTACTCTGTTTCCGAGAGATATTAATAGGATAGATAATTTACTATCGAAGTAAGACTTGGGAAAAATAGATAAATTATCAATGGTCAATTTTCAATGATCAAAATGTAGCGAACTTGATCATTGGTTATTGAAAATTGAAAATTACTTAACATTCTTCCATGCAAACTTCTTTGCCAAGCGCTTGGCTGTTTTCCTAGATCGAGAAGTTTTTTTGCGAGTGTTTATTCTTTTTGCCATTGGTGAATAGTAGCACAAACTAGTGTTATTATGTAGTCATGAATAATAATGTCGATTATAAGGCCTTAAACGATGAAGAATTGGTGGTTTTGTGCGCGAATAAAAATCCGGAAGCATTTCGAGAGATTATGGGTAAATATTTACAGCCTATATACAACTTCATTATGCATTATACAAAAGACAAAGATACAGCCGAAGACATAGTCCAAGAGACTTTCTTCAAGATCTGGAAATATGCAAAGAAGTTCAGAAAAGGTAATGAATTCAAGCCGTGGATATATACGATAGCCAAGAATACTTTATTCGATCATTTCAAGAAAAGAAAAGACCTACCCTTTTCAAACCTTGAAGAAGAAAAACAAGCAGAAGAAACCGTTGATTCTTCTATTGATCAAGAACTATCAATGATGGAGATGGTGGAGAGTAAAGACTTTTCTAGAATTGCAAAAGACTATGTTGAAGATCTTCGTTCCGAATACAAAATAGTCCTATCACTTCATTATGAGCAAGAATTGACCTTTGAAGAGATTGCCGAAATCTTGAATAGACCGATGAATACAGTCAAAAATTGGCATCATCGAGCAATCTCTGAACTGAAGAAGTTAATGGGTGCACCAAAACCATAATCTTAATCGTATTATATATGTAGTCGCCATTAAAAGTTAATGAAAACAACAATATTCCAAAATCAAATAAAATCAGATTATCTTGAAGATAAAATCATGAGTAAGATTCAGAGATACGAGAATCGACGCAATAGGATTAGGGTTCTCGCTCATTCTACCCTCGTCCTGTGTTCTTGTGCGATCCTCATACCAGCCTTTCAGTATCTATATACTAGCTTGAATGGTTCCGGATTCTTCTATTTTATCTCTCTTATAGTAACCGATGGCAAATATGCTTTTTCTTTCCTGAATGATCTTATAATGTCCATTGTTACTTCTTGGCCAATAATCGAAACAGTAATCGTGATCGCAGTAATAACAATTATTATCAATTCAATAAGAAAAATAATAGAATATCGTTCTTATTTATCAAATAGTTTTAAACCATCAATATCATGAATATAAAAAACTTATTTCAAGCGAGTAACACTTCGAAAATAATCCTAACCTTAGTTGCCCTATTAGTCTTATTACTAATCTTCCAAGCTGGAATGTTCGTCGGATACAATAAAGGCTCCTTCACTAGCAGATGGGACGATCGGTACTTTCGTGGACCAAATGGTCAGAAAGATTTTCGCTCTCCGATGTTCGAGATGATGCAAAGAGGAGATGGTATCAATCCTCATGGAGCATTCGGAGAAATAATCTCAAAAGACCAATCACGACTGATCGTAAAAGGTCAAAATACCGCAGAGGAAATTATAAACATCAACACCGATACCATAATCCGCAAACATAGAGATCTCGCTTCTACAAGCGACTTAGTAATCGGTGGTAATGTGGTAATAATCGGTGAGCCAAATGCAAATGGAGAGATAGACGCCAAATTAATCAGGATCATGCCCGTTTCTCCAGAATTCGCTTCAACAACTCTTCCAAAAGCTAATTATTATAATTGGATGATGAGATAATATGAGAAAACAAAATTGGTTTGCAAGAATTTGGTCTTGGTCAAAAACAAATAGAAAAAAAGCGATTGTCATCTTTGTCGTTGCAATTGCAATAGTCTATTGGATTAGCCGATCCATTATAGGTACAAATACTACTCCACAATATACTCTTTCTATGGCTAGAATAGGTACGATCACTCAAACCGTAACCGGTAGTGGCCAAGTCTCTGCTTCCAATCAGACCGATATCCAGAGCCAGGTCTCTGGAACGATAAAATCAATAAATGTCTCCGTTGGCCAAGCGGTCAAAGCAGGAGAATTGATCGCTGTAATAGATTATTCAAATGCTTTGATATCTTTGCAAAATGCTAAGATTTCATTGGCCAAACTAACTCAACCAGCCAAGGCTAGTGACATAGAATTGGCAAAAAATAATCTAACCAAAGCTTATGAAAGTGGTTTCAATGCTGTCGCTGGAGTCTTCCTTGATCTGCCGACAATATTGAGTGGAATGAAAGATATGCTCTACGGACAATCGGGATACCTGAGTGATCAAAACTCTACTTTCCTGACACCTTCTGGAAGAGATTACCGCAACACCGCTGGACAAGCCTACGATATTGCTTACGATAAATACCAAAAAGCTTTATCAGAATACAAATCATTGAGCAGATCTAGTGCCACGTCTAGTATAGACAAATTGATAGCCGATACATATGAGACAATAAAAGCTGTAGCTGAAGCCACTTCGCATGCCCAAAATGCTATAAACTTTATAAAAACCACACAATCAACTTATTTAGAAAGTCTGGCTAGTACTGCCCTCACCAATGTCACAAATTGGTCAAGCCAGGCCAATGCCGATGTTTCTAGCATCGTCTCAGCCCAAAACACTATTCTCAGTTCCAAAGATTCTCTTCAAACACTTATAAACGGCTCCGATGATCTCGATATTCAGTCTGCTCGATTGAATCTTGAACAAGCAGAGAGAACTTATGGAAATTATTTCATCCGCGCACCATACGACGGCGTGATCGGCAGGATACCAGTAAGTGTCTACGGCCAAGCCGGTTCTGGTACGACTATCGCTACAATTATCGGCCAACAAAAAGTTGCTAGTATTTCCCTAAATGAAGTCGACGCCGCCAAAGTCAAAGTTGGTCAACCTGTAAAGATAACTTTAGATGCTGTAGATGGCTTGAATGTAACCGGCACCGTCAGCGTTGTCGATCAAGTTGGAACAGTCTCTAGTGGAGTTGTCTCTTATGCAGTCAAAATAGCAATCGACACCGAAGATCCTAGGATAAAACCGGGAATGAGCGTCAATACAACGATTATAACTCTACAAGAAAATAAGGTTCTTATCGTACCAAGTAGTGCTATAAAGAAAACCGGTGGTGAAAATTATGTCCAGAGCTTCGATCAGGCAATGCTCAAAGCCAATCTTCCTCTTACTTCAATATCGCCAAAAGTATCACTTGGTACAACAACCAAAAATTGGGCCGGCTCTACTACCAGAGATCGCAATGTTGCAGAAGACAGTACATATAGCACAACGACCAATAATATAGGAGCATCAACACGATTCAATGGCTCAGCAGGCACATATTCGAGAGTCAGTGGTCAGCAACCGATTACAATATCTACAAGTGTTGCACCAACAAAAATCGTTGTCACTGTCGGTGATTCTGATGATACCAATACCGAAATTGTTAGCGGATTGAATCGTGGACAGTTTGTAATTACAAAGACAACAGCAACAAGCGTAGCTCAAACTTCTACTGCCCCTAACATTCTCTCTGGTATTGGCGGAGCAAGAAACTCTGGCGGTTTGAGAACAACAGGTTCAGCGACAAGAGTTGGTAACTAATCGTATAAAACAAATGATTGAAGTTTCAAAAATTACCAAAACCTATATGAATGGTGACAATGCCACACACGCTCTTCGTGGTGTCTCTTTCGTCATAAATGATGGTGAATTCATTGCTATTATGGGACCCTCAGGCAGCGGCAAATCAACGCTGCTG
>CAYQCS010000037.1:0-5490 GCA_964416105.1 uncultured Candidatus Saccharibacteria bacterium | reverse complement strand
CAAAAAGATCAACCATTGAACTGATTGCGTCTATTTGAAAGTCTTGGTTTGCATCAAATTTAAGCTTCATAATTTTATATTGTTTTTAACTCAAGATTCAGTCCGAGATTAGCCTTGCTCGTATCATCAAGGGCATTATCAATGCAGATGAATGTGTGACCTTTGTAGTCACGGCCAGTCAACTCTTTGACAGTCTGATCCTCGACTTTACGATCCAAACATATGGTTAATGTTCGGATTTCATCAGACACTACAAAAACATTATTTTTACCAATTTTTTGTTCCGTTACTTTAGCATTAAGAGAAAAACCTTCTTTGATTATATTTTCATAGACAATATCAATACCATTCTCATCATCAAACAGAGAGGTTTGCTTTGCCTTTGCGAGATAAGACTCGAATGCTTTTTGATTTTCCACTTCAGTTTTATCAGGATCAAATTCAAAGGTATTCTCTGGATAATTTGATTCTCCGAGTCTAAACACTTTAAAACCGGAACCATCAAGTTTTTTGTTGGCTCTTTTTATACGATCAATAGCAAGATCGGCGATTGTTTTGTATCCGGCTTTATAAGCATCAGAATGAATATCAAATGCCTCTGGAAGCTGTACCAGTATAAACTTTCTTTCACCTTTATCCTCAGCATTAAGCGACAACACTGCATGAGCAGTAGAGCCTGAACCAGCGAAAAAATCCAAGACGATGCCATTCTCAACTTGGCTGATAAATATTTTTATCAATTCAATTGGCTTCGGATAATCAAAATGCTTAGTTCCACCAAATAATTCTTTGAGATCACTGGCACCATTAGTCGTTGTGATGTCAGTAATAATATCTTTAAGAGCGGTACTCAGATATGATCGTATTTTGGTGTATATTTTGGCTCCATCCTCTGTTTCAACAAATTTTAAGTCTGATAGTTCATTAGCAATCTTATCTTTGCTCCATCTCCACGCATGATATTTGTGTCGGCCATCATTATTTTTCTTTGGTGATATTTTGGTAAAACCAGGAAAAGTTTCTGCTACATTTGCATCTGTAAATTTAACCTCTTTGGTTTTGAAATTATAGTGGATATTGAAAACAAGATTAGGACGAGTCTCTTCATTAAATGCGGAGTTGGTGTTATATAATTCATTTTTAATAACAAAGTCTCCACCCTCATCACTTTCTGCTTCATAATTAAAGCCTTTATAACTGCTCGGCATCAATGCTTTCAATTTTTCAATAGACATTTCAAAGATGCCGACTTGTTCAATCTTTTTTGCATATGCCAAGACATATTCGTATGTTTTGGCCGCTCCCGATCCAGATATCTGCCTACCTTTTAAGTTATTAACCCAAGCAAAAGCATTCAAATAATTTTCCTCGCCAAATATTTCATCCATCACCAGTCTAAGATGATGAACCTCATTATCATCAATACTGATAAAGATCATTCCATCGTCCCTCAATAGATTCCAAGCAAGTTTCAATCTTGGATACATCATGGACAACCAATCGCTGTGGTATCGTCCATTTGTTTCTTTATTGGTTTGGAGTTTTTGCCCATCACCAGTTACTTGTCCAGTTTGTTCAAGATAACCCTTGACCGGAGCTGTAAAATTGTCTTTATATACGAAGTCTGATCCGGTGTTGTAGGGAGGATCTATGTAAATAACTTTAATTTTTTCGAAGTATGCTTTTTGCAAAAGTTTGAGTACTTCTAAATTATCGCCTTCAATAAACAAATTTTCCGTTTTATCAAAATCAACACTTACATCTTTGTCGGGGCGTAATGTTGCTCCGCTCGGAATCAATACATTCTTTATGGCGTTATTTTTGCCAGCCCAAGAGAATCCAAATTTTTCAATTCTAGGATCGATGTGATCACCAAGTACAATCTTCAGTCGGTCCCAATCAATTTTATTCTCCGAAAAAGCTTCGGGGAGTATCTGGCGAAGTTCCTGCAATTTTTCCTCACTTAAGTTTGAGGATGTTAGATTAACTTTTTTTACTTTAGTATTTGTCATATATTTTTTGATAATTATTGAGGTATATACTCCTGATGACCACAATGACACGCTGTGCCATCATTTGTCGCCATACTAAAGTACGACCGCTTAGCAACAATAATAAAGTCAGATAAGAAAGGTTTGAACGACAAAACCTGCGAATCTGCTTGAAGTGCTCGCATTAATTTTTTATCTGCTTCATCTGGAGTCGGATCAGTAGAACCCGGATGATTAATCAAAATGACAAACTGCTTGGCAAGAAAGAGTGAGAAATAATGCCAGAGCATTTGAGTATCAAAATTCTTGGGGGAGGAACCCAGAAAGACCTGATGCCCAAGAAATAGATTCTTATCATCAAGATAGATTCCGATTATTTTGGAAACGCTCTCGTTTTCCAAATCTTTGAGAAATTTATATAAATCCTCCGGGTCTTTTACTTGACCCTGAATAGGAAGCTCGACATCGGTCTCAACGATCTCATATTTTTTTAGATATCGTTTACCTTCTTCGTGCTTATGTTCTTCTTTATTTTCTTGTTGTTTTTTCATAGCGATTTCCAATTAAAGTTTTTATATTTTTACATACCTCGTACCACGGCCACGCCCGACACGCTTGACCTTTCCAAGCTCAACCAACCGATCGAGTGCTTGGCGTACCGTTCCAAGTGCGATATCTGTTGCTTTTACAATTTCGCCCGGTCCTGCTTGCTCAACACTTGTAAGATATTTCCAAACCTCATACTGCTTGGGAGATAGAGTGTCTTCGATCTTTTCTTCTTCTAGGTATGATAGAGCTTTTACAGCTTGCTCTCTAACGACTGATAAAAAGAAGTTTAACCAAGGCGAAATGGTATCGTGATCAGTTTTGAAAGTTTCCTGTGACTTGCGAAGTGCAATGTAGTACTCATCTTTTCTATGCTCAACAAGTTGCTCGTGTGAGACATATTGAACGAACTGATAACCAGATCGTAAAAGTAAAAGGTTTGTAAGAACACGAGAAAGACGACCATTGCCATCTTCAAATGGGTGAATCTTCAAGAACTCAACGACAAAATTTGCAATAATCAAAAGATTATGGAATCTATTCTTATCAAAAGCATCGTTTGTCCATTCAACAAGTTCCTGCATTTCCTTGCCGGTGAGATACGCTGGCGTGGTCTCAAACATTATTTTTGCAATGTTTCCATCCGGTCCAAGAACACCAACAGTATTCTCTTTCTTTTTATAACCACCACGATGAGTGTCGTCTTTTTGTGAATACTTTAGAAGCTGATTGTGGAGAGAAGTGATCAAACTTTCTCTGAGTGGCAAATCCTGAAAGCTGTCAAAAACATTTTGTAGTGTTTCAAGATATCCTTGAACTTCCTGAGAGTCACGATCAGCAAATTTTGAAACTGCGAGACCTCTCATGACTTTCTCCACTTCTTCGTCAGTCAATTTTGCACCCTCGATACGAGTGGAAGCACCAGCCGAAGTAATAAGTGTAGATTTTTTGAGATTAGTAATTGCTTGAGGAGTCATTCGCAAACCGGATTTAAATTCTCCTCGAATTCCATCAATCTCAGCCAAAATAGCCACGATATGAGGATCGAGGTTTTTTATTCGGTGATCAAATTTGTTGAAAATTTCGTCCATAGACATATGTTTGATTAATAATTTTAACGCTATGATTTATATAGTTGATTATAACGGATTACAGCGGTAAAAACAATCTGCGACCATGTTATTTTAACGCTATATCCCATATAGTGGATTATAACGGATTACGGCGGTAAATACAAGCCCTAACAAACTGTGGGTAATATTCGCCCATATTTTAAGCTATTCTGCCAATTATTGATTTTTCCTGCTAAAATAGGCAAACAACTGAATAAGGCCTAAACCCGAATCAGGGCATGGTCGCAAAACCATCCAAGAGAGCCTCGCAAAGGACTTTTTGCGTTTGTGTACGCATGGGATGGTTTGCGAGGTTTTTTTAATCGTGTAACCAAAACCAATATTGATTCTTTAGACCTTCTGAAAGTTGGTGGGCGTTGGCATGGGAGAGCACACCCAAATATGATCGCAAAGATTGCGAAAGAGCATCTTCGCTGATTGTTCCGCTTCTGAACATGGCGACCCGTTCTTTCAATTTGCGAAATATCCTCCGCTTTGTTCTCGCTCTCACAAGGCGATGATATGGCAAAGCGACATATCCCAAAAAGTCAACGCCCTGATGACACGCCCGAATCGACACCTTATTGGGATGGAGTGATAACTGTAGCTTCTTATCCAAGAAATCTTTGATTGGATCAAGGATGTTTTCAAGATACGCTCTGTCGGTCGAGACAATAACAAAGTCGTCGGTGTATCGAGCATAATTAATAACCTTAAGTTTGTGCTTCACGAATTGATCAAATTCATTCATGTACACATTTGCGAAAAGTTGTGAGGTTAAATTACCTATAGGTAAACCCTGCCTATCAAACAAATTAGTCTGGCTGGCCGAGTAACTTTCCACAACCCTGCTTAAAAGCCACATCGTATCTTGGTCAGTTATTTTCCTGCCGAGAATATTCAACAAGGTGTGATGGTCGATGCTATCAAAAAATTTTCTCACATCACACTTCAATGCAAAACATGGTCTGGTAAAATTCCGACTTTCGCTTCGAATCATCCTCTCAACGGCTAAAACTCCTTTGTGCGTTCCTTTGCCGATTCGACATGAAAATGAATTGGCGATAAAAGTTTTGTCGTAAAGCGGATTAAGAATGCGAAAAATAGCATGATGCAAAATACGATCACGCACCGAAGCTTTGTGAACATGCCTAACTTTCGGATCATAAATATAGAATCCGGAGTATGGGGAATGAACATATCTTTTGCCCTTTAAATCACGATAAAGAGCAAACAAATTTGGCTCAAGGTTGAATTCAAATTCTTGGACATCCGCCTTCTTGCGTTTGTCACTTTTGAATTCTTCCCATGAAGTAAAAATGTTAGGGACAGAAATTATTTTCTCGAATAAATTAGTATAAACTCTCATAAATTAAAACTATGAATGACTTTGATATTCCTATTTTTAAGAAAAGCTATGACTTATACAAAACATTCAACGAGTATCGCAAACTTGTTCCCAAGCAAGATCGCTTCACGGTCTTTGAAAAGTCCGAATGTGCGATTTTGGATGTTTTGGAAAGTATAATGAAAGCAAGTGGAGAACAGAAAAAAGAAAAACTGCCAACACTTGAAAAGTCCAGCCTCAAGCTCAACATGCTGAGAGTCTTCATTCGACTAATGAAAGACACAAAAACGATAGACGCTAAAAAGTACATGATACTTGAAAGTGTAATCGATGAGATCGGCAGAATGTTGGGAGGATGGATTCGCTCGGTTAAAGCCGAGTAGAGTAAGAGAAAGGGTACCCGTGAGGGTACCCTTTCTTAATAAAGAGGAGTGACTTCGAGACAAGACCGGAAGCCGAACCGTAGTTGTCGTTGGCATTGTCGACCCAGTTC
>CAYQCS010000036.1:4147-5612 GCA_964416105.1 uncultured Candidatus Saccharibacteria bacterium | reverse complement strand
CTTTATTGAATGTATTATCGAGAACTCTTACGGTAGCAGTAACCGTACTACCACCAGCAGATTTCAAAGAAGTATAAGTACGATTATTAGTCCACATCGCTCCATCGTTCCATGCATATTTATATTCCCTATTAGAAGGAGTAAGGTTAACAACAGTAAAAGTCACATCTCCATTTGGAGCTGACGCTCCTGTACATTCAGCAGTGAAATCACCTTTAGGCTGACTTTGAGCATCAAAACCCAACCAACCAATAACCGGCCCTCCCCAAGCCATACCATCGATCCTGCCTGTTTGTAAGTTCATTCTTAAACCTCGTGTTGCTGTAAAATTGGTATCGGCTTCTACTTTAGAAAATATGCTATTTTTGGCTAATGAAGGGTGTCTTTCACCAGAAAGTTCGATCCAGCCATCCCAACCATCTGTTCGACTTTGCATGCTACTACAATCACGACTAACAGTTCCTGCACAGGCTCTTATGAAGCCTGTAATTTCTCCTGTATCCCAATTAACTTTTGCTTGTTTGAAGCCGCCCGAAGAAGGATAATCTGTGGAACTGTTTGAAAGACCGTTAAACTTGATCCAACCAATATTATTTGACCAAGCATATCCTTCAAATTCTCCAGTAGTCTGGTTTATAGTCACTTTGAAAGGATGCGTACCATTGGAATCTTCCAACTTAATCCAACCTATATTAGAAGACCAAGCCCAACCTTTAAAACTTGTCGGTGATGGATTGGTTTTGAAAGATAGATTTCCTGAATATCCAGAACCAGCAGAATTTTTTGCATAGGCTCTAAAGTTATAAGTTGTATCAGGATTCAAGCCCGGTAAACTCAAGACGAAATCTCCTGGAGCAAAGTTACCGATCTCTTTGAGAGTAGTTCCATAACTTTGATCTGTACTATATTGAAATCCTCTTTCGGTAACATCTGCTCCAGTAACTATAGATCCAGCCAAAATGACGCTATTCCTAGAAAGACCCGAGATAGCAGGAGCAGATAGTGTTGGAGTTGTTATAGGTGGCGGGGTCGGACACGATTGAGTTGTAAAGGTTTTTGTATCAGAATAACCAATGTACCAAGAATTTTTTGCATAGGCTCTGAAATAATGCAATCTGCCACAAACTAGATCATTTGCTACTCTTGAATAGGTACCTTCTGTAAATAGCCCGTCTTGCTTTGTTGTTGAACCATAAGAATTAGTAAGACCATATTGAAAACCTCTTTCAACAATCGAATTATTGCCATCATCTATGATACTACCACTGAAAGTGGCCGACTCTTGTCTTATATCTGTAGCATTGAAGACTGAAGAATCAGAAGATAACATCGGTATAGTAATTGGGCAGTTTGAAGTTGTGAAAGTTCTAGTTTCACCACCGACTGAACCTGCAGGATTTACAGCGAAAGACCTGAACTGATACGACTGTTCACAATCTAAATTGTTTATATTCGTCGAAAAATT
>CAYQCS010000036.1:0-4047 GCA_964416105.1 uncultured Candidatus Saccharibacteria bacterium | reverse complement strand
GACGGGAGCATCGCAGTCGGAAGTTTTAAATGTCTGTGAGACACTAGCATAACCAGTACCAGTAGGGTTGGTAGCATAGGCTTTGAATTGATAATCTGTGCCACAAATAAGAGATGGGGTGGCACTAAAAATACCAGTAGAATTGGCTGAACCAGAACCTGCAATAGTTGAATCAAAATTACCAACTCCATATTTAAAACCTTTTGCTGAAACAGGTTCAGGATAACCCAAACTAGTTAGTTCACCATTGAATGTAGCAGTAGTTTTATTTATAATAATAACGGGAGACGGAGAAGCTGGATATCTAACAGTAGGAATAGTAGGAGATGGAGAAGCGGCAGAAGCGACTTCAACGCCTTGTGTCCAATCGGTAACCAACAACAAAAACATCCCCGACAAAATAAGAACTGCTGATGTCGCGAGAAATATATTTTTCTTCATAAAAAATGTAAAAGTATTAAAATTAAGCAGACCTTCCTGTCCTAATTTTATATTACGCAAAGACAAATAGCGATCTGTTCTGTGGATAAAGAAACTAGTTAGGCCATTTTTCTACCATCAAAAGTTTTTTGTCATCATTTGGTAGATATGACCAGATTTCTTCGGTTATAAAAGGCATAAAAGGATGCAAACATCTCATCAATTTTGACCAAACATGAACTAAAAGCTCTTTCCTGGATTCGACAATTTCTTTTTTGCCTTCAGAAAATATTTTCTTACTCTCTTCGATTATAAGATCAGCAAAATTATGCCAAATGTAATGATAAAGTTTCTCTGAGGCTAAATAGTATCTGAAGTTGTCCATGTCTAAAGTAATATCTTCGATGAATGTCTCTAATTCTTGAATTATTTTGCGATCAATTTCTGACCAAGCATCAAAATCTTGCTTATAAACAAAATCTGTTTTATTTCCATCTTTATCTTCGAAAACACCAAGAACAAACCTTGTAACATTCCAAAGTTTATTGGCGAACTTTTTATAAGCCGAAACTTTATCGTGAGATAAAGCCAAAGAAGTACCGGGCGTATTGCCGATAATCAAACCCATTCGAAAAGCATCTGTACCATATTTACTAGTCAGATCCAGTGGATTTATGACATTACCCTTGCTTTTACTCATCTTTAGGCCTTTGGCATCTAGTACCAAACCGTGTAAATAAACCGTTTTGAAAGGTACGTTCCCTGTCATATATAGACCAAGCATAATCATTCTAGAAACCCAGAAAAAGATAATCTCTCCGGCGGTTTCCATTACATCGGTAGGATAAAAATCTTTGAAATCTTTTCTATCCGGGAAACCCAAAACAGCAAAAGGCCATTGTCCAGAAGAAAACCAAGTGTCAAAAGTATCATTATCTTTTCTTACCTCGCCACCGCATTTCGAACACTTTGTGACACTATCATCCAAATCAACAAAACCAGTATCGCATTTATCACAAATTTTGGCAGGAATAGGTATGCCCCAGACGATTTGTCTTGAAATATTCCAATCGATAATGTTTTCCAACCAATGAATCGTTATTTTCTTATAATGTTCGGGAATATAGACAATTTCGCCGGAATTTATTTTTTCTAAAGATTTTTCAGCCAAAGGCTTCATCTTTACGAACCATTGATTCCTGATTTGCGGTTCAATCGTCGTACCGCATTTGTAGCAAGTCTTGATTACATGCTTATAACTTTCATCAATCTTTTCAACCAAACCCTTACCCTTCAGCTTTTCAATAATCAAAGGTCTAGCTTTGGTAATATGTATACCAGCAAATTCACCAGCAATAGGAAGTAACTTCCCTTTTTCATCTATAATCTGCTCTTTATCCAGCCCTCTCCTTTCAGCTATCTCGAAGTCAACAGCATCATGCCAAGGGGTTATGGTCATAACTCCTGTTCCAAATGACATATCGATCGATTTATCTTTAATGATAGTCGCAGTAATGGGGCCATTGATCCATTCAAGATCAATTTTTTGTCCATCTTTGTAATCGGCATAGCGTTTGTCATCTGGATGCATCACCACGTATTTGTCACCAAATTTAGTTTCCGGTCTAGAGGTCGCTATAGTGAAAGGACCATATTTGAGATAATAAAAAGGTTCAATTTTCTCCTCATCCTTTATTTCCAAATCAGAAAAAGAAGTCTGATGTTTGGGACACCAACTAACGATTTTTTTGCCTCGATAAAGCAAGTTATCGTCATAAAGTTTTTTGAATGTTCCGTAGACAATATCGACAATATCTTTGTCTAAAGTGAACTTCTCTCTACTCCAATCACAGGAAGCACCCATTTTCCTGACTTGAGACTTTATATTGCTGGAATTATTCAAGGTAAAATCCATTATTTCTTGATATAGTTTTTTGGATTCTATATCGAATCTTGTTCTGCCTTCTTTCTCTAGCTTTTTTTCGTAGACTACTTGAGTCTCAAAGCCAGCATGATCTAGTCCTGGTAACCAAAGGGTTCTGTAACCTCTCATTCTCTTGTAGCGGGTCATAATATCTTCAACCGTCATCACTAGACCATGACCAGCATGAAGAGAGCCGTTAGCGTTGGTTGGTGGCATTATGATCGTGAAGGCTTCAGCGTCTTTGGAAATGATTCCGTCTTTGAGACATTGGTCTGGGTTGAAGTAACCGCTTTTCTCCCAAATAGAATATATCCGATCTTCCGTTTCTTCAGGGTTATATGGCTTTAAAAATTTTCCATCCATATGGAAATATTATCAGAAATTCGAATCTAATCAAAGGGTCCTGCTATTGGGATTTTGGGACTTACGTTCGCAGGCAATTCTGACTGACTAGTAGCTATAAAATATGATAGAATTGATTGCTGTGTGGAGAGGAGTTTTGGGAACTGGTATCCGGCGATACAGAATTATACAAGAAGATTATTCTGCCACTAGACAAGGAAGCCAAAAAGCGCAGTGAGTATTTTACCGAGGTCTATGCAGCCAAGAGCAATGAAATGACCAAGGAATTTTCCGATAATTTTCTTACGAAGAAAGGTCTGATTGATTGGGAAAAGATAATTGATTTTGTGTCGAAAAAGAACGGAAAAATCTAACGTTGATTGAACTAATAGGTTTCTCCGCGACAGGCGATTCACGATCGCGGGAGGAAGCGCGTGAATGTCCGCTTCCACCACGAGATGCCATTCGCGCCGTAGCGTCGGCATGAGCGACTATTGGAGCGTGCGAGCCATGCGGGCGCTAACGGCGCGCCACCAACATTAGATTATTTTCGTATGCTTTTTTCAACAGTCTTTTTATACTCCACAAAACTCTCCATACCGTATTCTGCTCGCCTTTTTTCCAATTCCTTAGGATTTTCGATTTCTATAAATTCAAAGTTTCCGTCTTTATCAATTTTGTATTGCGTGCCAAACAGTTGTGGCATACTTTGTGTGACCCGAGCTTTGTCAATCATGTACGCGATGTCTCTTTTTTTGATTGAACCAGATTTGTCGTTTTCCAATGTCTTTATAGAACTGTTCAATAATTCCAAATCTCCGGAATGTAAGATTACAAGCACTGTCGCTCTATAAGCTTTTTCTGAAGTCAAATGGATTGTTGGAAAGCCAATTTCAGCGATTACTTTTTTTACAAAATAGACATTATCTGTGTTGATCTTGGTAAGTTCAGATGCTGATATTTTTCCGGCTTTAAAATCTTTTGTCGCCTGCTGATCTATGTTTTGTATTCTTTCCAGATCTGACGTAAATTTTTTAATCAAATTATTATTCATGCTAATACTATAACTTATCGAAAAGAAAAGAGCACCCTCCGAAAAGGGTGCTCTGGTGAAGCTCGTGAACCATCACTGTGTGTCGCTGTCACCGGAGCCCTGGTAGAACGTGTCGTTTTCAGACGCGCAACCCTGCTGGGGCGGATCGACCACTTTGACGGGGCAAGCCTCGGCGTGAAGAAACGTGATTGGCGTCTCGTCACGAACCTGATTTTTTGTTTTCATACTTTGTACTCCTTGGCCATTTCTGGCTGGAGACTTACCTTTGAATCCGAACACTTGTATGATTAGAAATTATGAAAAAGTT
>CAYQCS010000035.1:1366-5671 GCA_964416105.1 uncultured Candidatus Saccharibacteria bacterium | reverse complement strand
AGCAAATTGACCCATGCGAATGTTGCTCCCGAGTACTTGGCCATTATTGGCCACAAACTAAATGTTAGTGCTGTCAACACTGCTACCAGGATTGTGGTTGTGTTCATTTGGAAAGGATCATGTGTGTCTGTTTCTCTACTAAGAAATATAATCATTTTATGTCTACACTGTCAATAGAAATACTTTTCCATTTTTCATGTACGGAGATAACGACCTGACAACACTTCATCTTTTATGTTAATATACCCTTATGAATATTAAGATAAAAAAGGAAGAATTGACCAAAATTGCCGAGAAATACGGTCTTAATTTGCTTGTATTGTTTGGCTCACAGGCAACCGGTAAAACACACCCAAAGAGTGATGTGGATATTGGCTATACCGCAAACGGTCAATTAGAACTAAATACTAGATTTGAAATTGAAAAAGACATATCTAGAGTTTTGGGAAGAGATGATATTGAACTTGTAGATCTTCAACGAATTTCTTCACTCATGAAAAAGATTGTTGCCGACGAAGGAGTTTTACTTTATGAACGCGAACCTGGAATGTTCGAATTGTTTTGCATTTATGCTTTCAAATTATATGTTGAAACTAAACCTCTTCGAGAATTGCGTTATCAATCATTAAAAAATTTTATATATGGAACATCTAGATAACACTTACAAAGTGGTAGTGAACAAGCTTGAATTAATGCAGGAATATTTTGGTCGCCTTGATCCATTACTTATTCCATCAGACAAAGAAATTCTTACTGATACGACAGCTTTATCTGCAATCGAAAGGAATTTTCAATTAATTGTTGATGCGGCTATAGATATAAATACAGCAATTATTAAAAAGGAAAATATACAAGTATCAGATGATTATCAAGGTACTTTTGAACTCATTTCTAAATGTTCTGCATTACCACACGAACTCGCTTTTGCAATTGCACCATCAGTCGGATTACGGAACGCTCTTGTTCATGTATACGAAAAAATTGATCCAGCTAGAGTTATTCATGACATAAAAAATAATATTGGTCAGTATCGCCAATATATGAAATACATTTATGAATATATAGAAAGGCAGAAGATTAAGTAATTTTGTATGACAAATCATCTAGTCTCAATAACCAAATCCGACGGTACCAAGCAACTCTTCGAAGAAGAGAAACTTATAAACTCACTTAGACATGTTGGTGCTTCTCCGGAGGCTATAGATGATGTTGTAGAAGAAGTAGAAAGAGAAATATATGACGGTATGACCACGGTCGAGATATATCGTCGAGCTTTCGATTTGCTTCGCAAACACTCATCTCCTGTAGCAGCAAAATATTCTGTAAGAAGAGCGATGATTGAGCTTGGTCCGGACGGCTTTCCATTTGAGAAATTCGTAGCCAGAATATTCAAGATGTGGGGTTATGAAGCAGTGACAGATCAAACTGTTATAGGTAAATGCGTTGAGCATGAAGTCGATGTTATTGCTTGGAAAGACAATTCCTTGGCTATGGTAGAAGCCAAATATCACAATGAATTTGGCTTGAAATCCGATCTCAAAGTTAGTCTCTATGTCAAAGCACGATACGATGATCTTAGTGAAAATGAATACGATTTCGGTGGAACAAAAAGGAAACTTTCAGAAAAATGGATTATTACCAATACAAAATTTACCGATAAAGCTATCAGATACAGCGAATGCTCCGGTATCAAACTTCTTGGCTGGAATTATCCGGCAAAAGGCAATTTGCATGAATTGATCTCCGAAAATGGTCTACATCCCATCACTTGTTTGACCTCACTTAGTCGTGATCAAAAAAGAGAATTGGTAGGTCTCAATACTTTGGTCTGTTTAGATCTTGTCGGCAACCCCAGTGTATTGAATAAAGTCGGTATCAAACCAGAAGATACAGAGAAAATCCTGACCGAAGCTCAAGTGGTAATAGAAGAAGCTAAATGATATGTCCAAAGACGATCTTCTCCGAAAAATAAGAGATGAGGTGATTCTTCTCAAAGATTCTCCTTTGTATGAGTATAGAGTTTCTAATAATTTTTTACCTGTAATAGGTGAGGGCAGTCATGACGCTAGTATTATGTTTATCGGCGAAGCGCCGGGCAAGAATGAAGCTCAAACCGGTAGACCATTTTGTGGTGCTGCTGGAAAAGTCTTAGATCAACTATTGACTCATGTTGGAATAGAACGTAAATCGGTTTATATCACCAATATTATCAAAGATAGACCGCCACAGAACCGCGATCCTCTACCAGATGAGATAAAGATTTATGGTCCTTTTCTCGATAGGCAAATAGAGATAATTAGGCCAAAGAAAATAGTTACTCTTGGCCGTTATGCAATGAATTATATTATGACCAAATTTGGTTTGGAATTAGAGCTTGAACCGATAGGTAAGGCGCATGGTAAATCGTACAAAGCGATTGCGAACTATGGAGATATTGATATTGTCACTCTCTATCATCCGTGCGTGGCGGTTTATAATCCCAATAATATAGGAGGGTTGAAGAAGGATTTTGAAGTACTTAGAAATAACCAATAACCAATAATCATTTGTGTCATCCCCGCGTCTTAGTTTGTCATCCCCGCGAAGGCGGGGATCCATGTCTAACATTGCGCAATTTTTTCAGACATAATACCACGCGCGTGGTATTACATGGATTCCCGCCTTCGCGGGAATGACACAGGGTAAGCGGGGATGACACAAATAAAAAATCCACCCCCGCAGTTGGTACTACGGGGGCGTGTGTCAGTCTCGGTCCTGGGGAGGGAGACTGAGCTCGATGTTGGTTGGGCGTGTGAGTCTCGAGACTCCAGGAATTGTCTCAACAGGCACGAGATGCACATCTCCTTCGATGTGAGTCGTGCTTGGAACGAGGTTTTGGCTATCAACCCGATTTCTCATTTGCTGAAACCACCATCTGGCTCCAGCAGTTCTTCTTTGGGGACAGTTCATTCTGCCGTAATTGTATCACTTATCCAATTTTTGTCAATGATTTTATTGTGGATTTCATTAATAGAAAAATTAGCCAAAACGCTTATTTTTGCTATAATTACAGAGTAAAAGCGTATAGCTTTTTATTATTCAAAATGGCTTCCAAAGACAAAGATTCAAAGACAAATAAAAAAGGCTACGACGCTTCTTCTATTACCGTTCTAGAAGGTCTAGAACCTGTCCGCAAGCGTCCCGGCATGTACATTGGTACAACTGGGCCAGATGGTCTCCACCATCTTATTACAGAGATTTTCGACAACTCTCGCGATGAAGCCATGAACGGCTTTGCCAATGATATCGAAATCGTTTTATTACCAAAGAATAGAGTCAGAGTAACTGACAACGGCCGTGGTATTCCGGTAGATATTCACAAACAGACCAAGGTTTCGGCTCTAGAGACGATCATGACTGTTCTACATGCCGGAGGTAAGTTCGGTGGTGAAGATTACAAAGTTTCTGGAGGTTTGCATGGAGTCGGCGCATCGGTGGTCAACGCTCTTTCTATCTTTATGAAAGTTGTTGTTCATAAAGACGGTGGTATCTATATGCAGGAATATAGCCAGGGCAAACGCAAAGCCGCGGTCAAAAAGATCGGTAGCACCAAACTTCACGGCACAATAGTTACTTTTGAACCAGATCAAGAAATCTTCAAAGAAGGGATCAAATTTGAATTAAATAGAATAGTTTCTCATATGCGCCAGCAAGCTTATTTGGTCAAAAGCTTAAGGATTAGCGTAATAGATGCTAGGGAACAGGTCGAGAATTTCGGAATGGATGAAGAACTGTTTTATATAAGAGAAACTGGTGTAGAGGCTCCATCGTATACCTTCTTTTTCGAAGGAGGTCTGGTCTCTCTTATCAAATTTAGCAATCAACTCTTAAAACCAATACACAAAAATATCTTTTATGTAGAAAAGAAGGTTGAAGGAGTAGAATCTGTAGAAGTTTCTTTGCAATATGCCGACGATGTTTCTGCTAGAGTCTTGGGTTTTGCCAATAATATCTATACACCAGAAGGTGGTACACATATTACAGGTTTCAAGACGGCTCTTACTAGGACTCTCAACAATTATGCCAAAAATAATAATCTATCAAAAAATGGTGAAGAGACATTCACGGGTGACGATGCATTGGAAGGTCTGACGGCTGTTATATCAGTCAAACTACGTGAGATTCAGTTTGAAGGACAAACCAAGGCCAAACTAGGCAGTATGGAAGCACAGAGCGCAGTGGCTACAGTTTTCGGTGAAGCATTCAATGCTTTTCTAGAAGAGAATCCTGATGATGCAAAAGCTATAATCAACAAAGTTATTCTTG
>CAYQCS010000035.1:0-1266 GCA_964416105.1 uncultured Candidatus Saccharibacteria bacterium | reverse complement strand
TTTCTAGAAGAGAATCCTGATGATGCAAAAGCTATAATCAACAAAGTTATTCTTGCAATGAAGGCCAGGAAAGCGGCCAAAGCAGCCAAAGATTCTGTTTTGCGCAAGGGCGCTCTGGAAGGGATGACCCTTCCTGGCAAACTGGCCGATTGTCAGTCCAGTAGTCCAGCCGAATCAGAACTATTTATCGTAGAGGGAGATTCTGCCGGCGGTACCGCCAAGATGGGTCGAGATCGTCGCATTCAGGCAATTTTGCCTCTTAGAGGAAAGATCTTGAATATCGAGCGCGCCAGGCTAGATAGGATGCTTGGCTCGGAACAGATCAAGAATCTGGTCTTGGCTTTCGGTACAGCCATTGGTGACACATTTGATATTGCCAATCTACGATATCACAAGATTATTCTAGCTACCGATGCCGATGTTGACGGCGCTCATATCCGCACTTTGATTTTGACTCTTCTGTACAGATATTTCCGTCCTCTGATAGACGGTGGTTATGTTTACATTGCTCAGCCACCACTTTATAAAGTCAAAATTGGTAAAGAAAGTTTCTATATGCACGATCAAGAAGAATTAGATAAATTCTTGAAGGGTAGGGGAATTAAAAGTGAGCAGGTATCAGAAGTAGATAATTCCGAAGCTGATGCTGAAGCCAGAGCAGATCTATTGGAAGCTGCAGGAGCGCCGGGTGAAGAAAAAGAAACCTCTACATCTCCTAATCAAAAAGTAGCGATACAGCGATACAAGGGTTTGGGAGAGATGAACTCCGATGAGTTGTGGGAGACGACGATGGATCCGGCGAGGAGGATTATGAAAAGGGTAGAGATAGAAGATGCACAGGAAGCAGATAAGGTTTTCGATATGCTTATGGGTGACGATGTTCCCGCTAGAAAGTCTTTCATTCAGTCAAATGCAAAGTTGGCGAATTTGGATGTGTAGAACGCGCTTTTGATTTCTATCATATAAAAAAAGTCACCCCCGGCCGCCATCGGCACGGGGGTAATATATGTTTTCGGCTCCCTCTGTTTGGATTTCTCCAAAAGAGTGGGTGCCCAACCCATGCACCGGAGTCAACCAGTGCGGCCTACGGGCGTTATAGAGACGGGCTCAGAGGCGGGCTCAGGTGAGCGGGACCGCACGCTTGTTCGAGCTGCCACCGTTAGGTGTCAATCGTAACAGCTCTACATTAGCGCGAGGGTCCCTAGGGTGAGGACATATTTGTCTGTGATGTGAGGGGTCACCTTACATCGGTTGATGACGCAACAT
>CAYQCS010000034.1:0-5753 GCA_964416105.1 uncultured Candidatus Saccharibacteria bacterium | reverse complement strand
GGCTCATTTCGAGGCGAGATCGATGGTACTTCATCTATATCATTCAATCTTATTTCTCCGGTTGCTAATCTGAATGTATCCAAGATGACTCTGAAACTATGATGACCAAACGATTCTTCGGCTATGATCGACAAGACCTCATCTCGAGGTAAAGATTCGTCAGCCATGAATATTTCAGAAGGATTTTTGTTCTTTAATAGGTGGTGACTGTTTGGATTTTTGATATCCAATTTATTACAGATCGCAAAGCGGTAAGCATCTTTTATTTGTTTTTCTAGTTCATTGGCCCTATTGCCTGTGCCAATAATATTGATTTCTATATCTTTATCTTTTACTTTTTTCTGACGATACAAGAACAATAAATAGCGACTTATGCAGATTGAAACAAACGATAAGCCAACGGTCATGAAGAATATTCCTCTAGAAAAGTCTGATTTTGTAATATACATTAGTGACGCTGTAATGAATGCCCAGACAGCCAAAGCCTTGATTACTGTAAATATTCGAGCTGACAACTCAATTTCTCTGATTTGATAAAGTTTGAAGGCACTGAATGTGACGAGTAACAATACGGCTGATGCAACAAAGGCGACCGTGTATTCTCTCGGGTCATAATTCAAGTAACCAAAGTATTTTGCCACAAATGAAGACTGACGGACAAGAAAGGAGAGGAGGAAGGAAAGGGTAAACAAGATTGAATCTAGTAAGATTAAATACCTTTTATTCATTGTTTGTATTATTCATTACACGCCTTTTTTGAGTCCTAGTGGCACCGATATGTTTTTTCTTATATAGAAACGAATTTTTTCTCCTACAAGAATGTGATAATAATATTTTAGTATTTCTTTGATCTTTGGAAATTTAGGCTTGTAATTTTTCCATTCAGTCATTGCCAGATATTTATTATATAGGTATCGTTTGGGGTGATTACATAAATAATCCCACGGTTTTATAAAAGAATTATAGTGAATAATTATCGCATTTTCTGGTATTACTGATTGTACCATTGCGTTATAGCGATCTGGTAAATTCTTCCATTTACCAAACATGACACCGTTAAGAATGTCTTGGTCCCACCAAATTATTTTTTCTGGATTGTTCTTTATGAAGAGGAAACATTTCTCCTCAATATGATTTTTTCGCCACATGTCTAGATCTATTAGCATTACTCCGGAATTGAAATAATCTTTTGCCGAAATAATGTTTAATTTAGCAAAATCGACGCAGCCTTTTTCTGTAACTGCACCTATTATATTGTTATCCAAATCAGTGTTCCATAATTTATCGAGTCTTCCATTAATAACAGTATCACAATCTATATAAATGATCTTGTGTACTGATTCTGGCAACAATCTTCCAATTGATAACCGGTAGTAAGCTGCTTTTGATATATGGCCACTTATATAGACATTTTCAAATAGATGCTTGTTTGGTTTTAGATATATTATTGTAAAACCATATTTTTTTTCCAGGTCTAGTAATTTTAATTTGTTTTCTGTACTTATATCTCCGTCGATAACATATATGTTAAAGTTATTTTTATTTATGCTATTCTCTAGTAATGAACATAATGCAACACCTAAATGTCGAACAAAATTATTGTCGGAAGAAAATACTATATTCATTTATGTAATATTAATATTATTTTAAAAATCCATGTTTCTGTATTTGTAAATAAAGGAGTTTTCCTTTTTCGTGGGAATTTGTACTTCCGTCCCATACATTTTAATGATTAATTCTGTTTTATCAAAACCTTCTATAGTTCCATTATTTAGCAAAATGCAATTTTTACACAGACTTTTTATCGCTCCCATATTATGACTCACAAAAAGTACCGTCCTACCTTCCTCCTTCGAAACTTCTTCCATTTTACCTAGACACTTCTTTTGGAACTCCATATCGCCGACAGCGAGGACTTCATCGACGATCAAGATGTCTGGTTCTAGGTGTGCGGCGATAGCGAAGGCAAGACGGACATACATACCACTAGAATAGTGCTTAACAGGTGTATCGAGGAATTTCTCAACGCCGGCGAAAGCGACGATCTGGTCGAATTTCTTGGAGACTTCTTTCCTTGTCATACCGAGGATCACACCGTTTAGATAGATATTTTCTCTACCAGTTAGCTCCGGATGAAAGCCGGTGCCGACTTCGAGTAGGGAAGAGACTCTGCCGTAAAGTTTGACTTTACCTTCGGTCGGTCTTGTTATACCAGATAATATTTTGAGAAGCGTGGATTTGCCGGCACCATTCCTGCCAATAATGCCAACCACATCGCCCTTGTTTATAGAGAGGTTGATATCTTTTAATGCCCAAAAGGTTTCGTGAGTTTTGGTTTTTGCGAAAGGATGTTTGATGCGATTGACAATAGTGTCACGCAAAGTGCCATAAACCTTCTTTTCGTGAAGGATTGGATATTTCTTGCCGAGATTTGTGATTTCTATTATAGGTTTCATTTTATTTTTTTGAAAAACCAATTGGTGTCTTTGGTTTTTCTTTTTCGGTTGTCAAGTATCTTATTACTTTGAATATATCAGATATTTGTTTATCATATTTATTTTCCATAGACTCTAGTTTTTCGGCCAACTTTTTGTTTTCGGAAATTATTTCTCGTAACTTTGTGAAAGTTCTGATGATCTGGATATTTACTCGGATTGCTTCTTTGCTATTCAATATACTCGATAACATAGCGACACCTTGTTCTGTAAATACTAGTGGAGCATATTTCGTATGTTTTCCATGTGTTCTTAAGGTCACAAATTGTGACCTTAAGATGTTGTGTCGCAAGTTTTCAACCTCTTTCGTATTGAGTCTAAACATAAAATCGTCGGGAAATCTAGCAATATTTCTTTTGACGGCCTGATTTAAGACCTTGGTCTCAATTCCATATAATTCTGCTAGATCTTTATCGAACATGACCTTTTTGTCACGAATAAAAAATATACGGTTTACGACTCTTTCATATGGTATTTCTATAAGTGAATTCATTTTTTATTTTTAAAATCTTTAAGGTCACAAATTGTGATCTTAAAACTATCAAATCACATCTGAAAAAGCACCTTCTGATTTGATGAAATAATTCATGCTAAAGATGAACAATAATAGCGTCAATAAGCAGGATACCATAAAAGCGGTAGTGGGGAATGGTAAAGAGAATATCAAAGCTCTAAAAGCTTCGATGATCCCGGTCAAAGGATTGAGCATAAGAATCTTGCTGTATCTACCTAGATTTGCTCCCGAATATATTACAGGGCTGAAAAATAAACTCAACTGAACAAAGTATGGTAAAGCATATTGGACATCACGATATTTGACATTTATGGCCGATAATATAATTCCTAGGCTTGCGGATACAATAAACATTAAGATTAGAATTGGGATAGCATAGATAAGTGATAATAATGAAGGAAATATTCCAAAATAAATGAACAAGATAACGATTATTACAAGAGAGATTGCAAGATCGATAAGGGTAGTAAGAATCTTGGCTAAAGGTACAAGTATTCTAGGAAAATAAATTTTGGTAATTATTTGACTGGAGAGTACAAGAGATGTGCCGGCTTCGTTCAGTGCGCCTGAAAAGAATTGCCAGATAATAAGACCGGAGTAGACGAATATGGCATAAGGTACTCCTGTGTCTGTAATTTCCTTGAATTTGCCAAAAATGAAGACGAAGGCAAGCATAGCCAAGACTGGTTGTAATATTGCCCAGGCGATACCGACGATAGTTTGGCGATATCTGACTTTATAGTCTCTCCAAGCCAAGAGGTAAAGCAATTCCCGATGTTGCCAGATATCCATGATTTCATTCATAATATTGAAGCTAGAGCGCGGTTCGATCACTTTCAAAGGTTTGTTGTTCATGGCAATATAGTACATTATAAAGGGAACTTTTTACACTGATGAAAATATTATTTATTACTCCATCAATACCAAATAGATTACACAGAATTAGATCTTTTGAATTTATAAAGGTTTTGTCTAAAGAGCACGAAGTGCATCTACTAAGTCTGTATTCTAATAAAAGTGACAAATTATCAGGAGAGATTGATGGTTTGGTTAAAAGTTCTAGGTTTGTGTACAAACCATTGTGGAGATCAGCTATAGATTGTTTGTTGAATATTTTTAGACCAGTACCACTTGAAGTCTCGTATTGTTCATCGAATAATATGCGTAAAGCAGTGAAAGAGATTGTTCTGGAAAATAAAATCGATTTGATATATATAAAGAGACTGAGATCGTTTCAATTTGTCGATAATTTGGGACTTAATATTTCGATGGTAATCGATTCTACAGATGCGATGAGTTTGTTTTATTGGCGTGCCTATAGAAATGCTTCGTTACTGAAAAAACCACTTTTTCTAGAAGAATATTTCAAATATAAGAAATACGAGAAATATCTTTCAAATAAAATAAAAAATTGGGTATTTTGTTCAGAAATAGACGCTGATTATATACGAAAAAAACATCGGGGTATCTCTACTTTTGTTGTCCCTAATATTGTAGATACTGAATATTTTCGTAATGAAAATTCACGCAATTATCAGAAACATAGCATGTTATTTTCTGGTCTAATGAATAAATTCGTAAACATAGAAGGTGCTGTATTTTTTGTAGAAGATGTTCTTCCTAAAATATTGAATAAATATCCAGATGCAAGACTTTATATAGTCGGTCCAAATCCGGTCAAAAAAATAAGATCTTATCAGTCTAAAAATATTATAGTGACTGGATATGTTAAAGACATTAGAGAATATATTGCCAATTCAGAGATTGTTGTCTGTCCAATAAAGACAGGTACAGGAGTAAGAAACAAGATACTTCAAGCTTGGTCGATGGAGAAACCTGTAGTAAGTACTGAAATTGGTTGGTTTGGACTTGGGGGAGAACCGAATAAGACGATACTAATTGCTAATTCACCGGAACAATTTATTGAAGCCGTATGTAATTTATTTGAAAATAAAGATCTTAGTTTAAAGATAGCGAAGAACGGACGAGAATTGGTTGAATCAAATTATAGTTCAAAGAGAATAGATGATTTATTGAATAATATTTTTATTTCATTGACTATACCTATTAACACCCGCCATTGATATTTTATTCGAATATGAGTTAGAATTAGACGAGTTATAGAGCTATTATTCATAAAAATATGCAAAAAATTAATAAAGGTTTTACACTTATTGAGTTGTTGGTTGTTATAGCCATAATTGGCATATTGGCGGGTACAGTCTTGGTTTCAGTTCAATCTGCCAGAAGTAAGGCCAAAGATGTAAAAGTAGTTTCTGGGGTCAAACAACTCAAAACGGTTATAGAATCTAATTATAGCGGTGCCGCTTATCCAGATTTGACCAACGATAGTCCTGTCTATGGTGGTTTAGCTCCAGATGGCAATCCTGGTACTTCTACCATAACGGTATTATTGTCCGATATAACTGCTCAAGGTGGTAATGTGAATATAGTCAACGAGCCAAATACCGGATCGACAGTCTTGAGTTATGCGATATATGGTCAATTGGTATCATCTTCTACGCAATATTTCTGTCTAGATTCTGCTGGCGGAACGAACCAGAACGCTTTGACTAATGATACGGTAACTTGCCCATAATAAATATATATGAAAAATTTTTTAAACAAGAAAGGATTTAGTTTGATTGAGCTTATAGTAGTGATAGCCATAATTGCTATTTTGTCTGCGGTTATTATTACAAATATTACAAGTTCTAGAAGCAAAGCCAGAGATGCCAAGAGAA
>CAYQCS010000033.1:0-5977 GCA_964416105.1 uncultured Candidatus Saccharibacteria bacterium | reverse complement strand
ACGGTCGTGGAGATTTGGTCTGATGATAAAGGTCTGGTCTGGCCAGAATCTTTGTCACCTTTCGATGTTCATATTGTAGCTTTGAATAATGAATCGGGAACAGTTGCCAAAGAAGCCAGTAAATTGTATGAGCAACTGATCGACAAAGGCGTAGAAGTACTCTATGACGACAGAGACTGTGGCGCGGGAGAAAAATTTGCTGATGCCGATCTTATCGGTATACCGAAAAGATATGTTATTAGCGAAAAGACTTTGAAAGATGATTCTATTGAGTTTACAGACAGAAGGACAGGAAAGGTGGTTATGGTGAAAATTTCTGATTTGTGAGAAAAAAAGAAGGGATGTGATTTATCTCGACTTGTTTCAAAGTTATTTGAGAAAGCTTCATGATTTGGACTAGTCGAAGGTGTCGAGGAACACATCCCCTAAAAAAGAACCACCCCGCAATACGACATGCGGGGCGTGTTGGGGAGTGAGCTTCACTCCTGGTTATGATCAAAGAAGCCGTTGCATTCCGTACAATGCCCCAGAGGAGACCCTGAGACATGTAGAGCAATGCTTGATAACGAAGCGCCACATTTGGGGCACTTGTTGGCTTCTCTGTGACTGGGTTGTTCAGGTGGCACTTCTCGTTTGATATTTATGGCCTCGTCTTCCATATCCGCGGAAAATAGTAATATAGTTTTGTGTTTTTAGCAAACTTCCGGGATGTTCCACATCCCGAAGGTTTTTTGCTATAATTATCTCTAAGGGATGTTCCTCTCGACAAGCTCGAGATAAACCACATCCCGGATATGCCAATCTTAGAAGAATTACCAAGAGAAGAACCTGTAGAAAATAATATGGATCCGAAGCTGGAGGCGCTTTTGAATGGGCCAGCTTCTGAAAATTATATGTTAAGGCAGATACAGCTTGCTTGTGAAGATTACTTAGTCAGACATCCAGAGGAGCATACAGGTCATATGAGTAAAGAAACTAGAGATAAGATAATGGAAGCTTGGGCTGATTCTAAAATGTCCAAAGCTTTTAAAGGTATTCGTTTTTCTCCAAATTTTTCTACGCACCCGCGTCTTATGGGTAAGATTTCAAATATAAATTTGGAAGATGTTAAGTATTGGGTGGAGAATGAAAAGCTCAAAGAGAATTAGGCAACTCCTCACACCTTCTTTTTTTACTCTGCGTTTTGCTCATAATATCTCTAGTATTTTCACAAAGGTCATCCTCCAAGGCTTCGGCTGACCTTTGGAAAATACAAGAGATATTATTCCGCAAAGTACTCGAGCAAAAAAAGAAGGTGTGTGGGGTTGCCATTTCTCGGATTTGACTCGGGTACTATTTGTGTATTAGTATATTGTTATGCCTCCATTGAATAAATTGACTACAAAAGCCAAAGAGGCTCTACGAAGAGCTCATGAATTGGCTATAGAAAGAGGACAGAACCATGTAAACCCTGTTCACTTGCTTTGCTCATTAATCTTGCAAGAAGAGGGTACAGTTTCTTCTATTTTGGACAAATTGGAAATCGATACACCAATGCTTATCGATGTTGTTTTGGAGCATATCGAGACACCAGAAGGTTCCAATGTTCTTTCACCTTCATATCAGATCTATTTAACTCCAGACCTTGCTCAAATACTCGACAATTCGGTCAAAGTCGCAGCAAGCCTCAAAGATGAATTCATTTCTACTGAACATCTTTTCCTTTCGATATTCGATATTCCTTGCGTAGCAAAAGATATTCTTTCAAGATTCAAGATCGAGCGCGCTACGGTTTCAAAGATAATAGAAGAATTGAAGACCAATCCTGCTTCCAAAAGCAATGAACCAAAAAAGTTCAGGACTCTGTACAAATATGCCAGATCTTTGACCAAACTTGCTCATGAAAATAAACTTGATCCAGTGATCGGTAGAGATGCAGAGATTATGCGTATCATCCAGATCCTATCTCGAAGGACAAAAAATAACCCTATCCTTATCGGTGAAGCAGGAGTTGGTAAAACTGCTATAGCCGAAGGTTTGGCCATTCGTATGTCTCAAGGCGATATTCCCGAATCATTAAAGGATAAAGAGCTAGTTTCTCTTGATCTCGGCTCTCTTATTGCAGGGACCAAATATCGTGGCGAATTCGAAGAAAGACTCAAAAATATTTTGAAAGAGGTAGAAAGATCAGACGGCAAAATTATTCTCTTTATAGATGAAATCCATACTATTGTTGGAGCAGGAGCATCGGAAGGCTCGATGGATGCTTCTAATATGCTAAAGCCAGCTTTGGCTAGAGGAGAATTGCGAGCAATCGGGGCCACTACATTAAAAGAGTATCAAAAATATATAGAGAAAGATCCAGCGTTGACTCGTCGTTTCCAGCCAGTTTATGTCAATGAACCAAGCGTTGACGATGCCATTTCTATTTTAAGAGGCTTGAAAGAAAAATACGAACTTTTTCATGGTGTTCGCATTACCGATGACGCTATCGTCGCAGCAGTGAACCTAGCTAGTCGTTATATTTCCGACAGATTCTTGCCCGATAAAGTAGTTGATCTTATCGACGAAGCTTCTTCTTCTTTGCGTATTTCTCTCGAAAATATGCCTCCACAATTGGAAGAGACTCGTCGCAAAATCATGCGTTTGGAAATAGAAAGAGAAGCTTTGAAGAAAGAAACAGATAAAACCGCCAAAGCTAGAGCATCTGCGATCGAAAAAGAAATTGCTGACCTCAAAGAGGGTACAGCAGAATTGGAACTCAAATGGACCAATGAAAAGGCAACAATTACAGATATCAAAAGGATAAAGAAAGAACTCGAAGCCTTGCGTATCGAAGGTGAAGCGGCCGAAGCTAGATCGGACTTGGCCAAAGCGGCAGAGATCCGTTATGGTCGTCTACCAGCATTGGAAAAAGAGTTGGAGCAGAAAAATAAACGATTGAAGAAACTGCAATTATCAAGGAGGATCTTGAAAGAAGAAATCAATGCCGAAGATATCGCTGGTGTAGTTTCTCGTTGGACAGGAATACCGGTTTCTAGAATGCTCGAATCAGAAGCGACAAAATTGACCAGAATGGAAGATGAACTTGAAAGGAGAATCGTCGGTCAAAAGGAAGCGGTTCAAAAAATATCCGATACTATCCGCCGTTCGCGCGCTGGTATCGCTGACCCAAATCGCCCAATTGGCTCTTTCATCTTTCTTGGCCCAACTGGTGTCGGTAAAACAGAATTAACCAAAGCTTTGGCTGAATTTCTATTCAATGATGAAAAAGCTTTGATCCGTGTCGATATGTCCGAGTTTATGGAGAAACATTCTGTCTCTAGATTGATCGGCGCGCCTCCAGGTTATGTCGGCTACGATGAAGCGGGTGGTTTGACCGAAATGGTTCGCCATCGCCCTTATTCGGTAGTGCTATTCGATGAGATAGAAAAAGCTCACCCAGAAGTCTTCAATGTGCTTTTGCAAGTTCTGGACAATGGCCGTCTGACCGATTCAAAGGGTAGAACGGTCAATTTCAGAAATACGGTTATTATTATGACTTCAAATATTGGCGCCCAGCATATAGAGCGCATGGAAAGACTTGGTTTTGCTCGCGAATCGGACAATCGTGATCGCGACAATTATGAAGAGGCTAAAAATAAGATCAATTCTGCTTTGAAGGAATATTTCCGACCAGAGTTCTTGAATCGTATCGACGATATTATCATTTTTGATATTCTTGGAATGGAATCGATCAAGAAAATTGTTGAGATTCAGGTTGGTCAGATAACCAAGAGATTGTCAGACAAACAGATTGAGCTTGTACTTACGCCAGCGGTTTACGAGTATCTGGCTAAGCAAGGTTATAATCCCCAATATGGTGCAAGGCCACTGAAGCGCTTGATTCAAAATAAAATCCTAAATCCGGTTGCCAATCTTTTGATCTCTCAAGAGGTCTCTAGAGGAGGGAAGATTACGGTTGATTATAAGAATGATAAGTTTGGTTTTGATGTAAAGAAGAAACACAAAGGAGAGAGTCCGATTATTATTTCAGACCTCATAAGACAGGAGAGTAATTAAGTGCCTTGGGTTTGTTGAATTGGCAGAGTGAGTAAATGTCAACCTCCTTCGCCAAGGCTACGGAGGTCAAGAAATCCAAAGTTCAAATGTCAAATCAAATCCAAAATCCAAATTTGGATTTTGAGCTTTGACATTGATTTGCCATTTGTCATTTGAGCTTTGTCATTCTTAATTCCCTAAGCCTTGATTAAGGAGGTTGGATTTTGTCATTTGGAGTACTTGATAAAAAAATTAGATCACATTAAATTAAAGCGAAAAACTTCCGAAATATGACGCAGAGAGTATAATCATATTTCATGGGTAAATTTAATTTCAAAGATGAAGAGGATTTTCTTAAGGTTAAATCTGATGCCGAAGCGTTATATTTAACTATCAAAGAAGTTTATTGTCCGTATTTCAAGGAAAAAATAGTATTTAATGCAAAAGGGTTGAGACATTTGAAGTTTAAATCAGATCAAGTAGCCAGAACAGAAAAAGAACAATATTCAAGATTAAGATTATTAAGTCTTGCACCTATAATTCTTCAAGATTCAAGAACGGTCCAAGGTATTTGTGAGATAAATAAATTTGAAAGACAGAGTCGTAATAGTCGTTGGGAAAATATTTTGAAGGAAGTGAGTTATTTTGAATTTATTGCAGTTATAAACAAAATAAGAGCTAAAGTCATTGTTAAACAAGTAGCTGGTGGTTCAAAACATTTTTGGAGCGTTATTCCATATTGGAGAATCGATAAAAATAATAGCAAAAGGATCATTCATAATATTGGAGCCGAAATAGAGTAAACAAAAAACCTGTCTCGAATCTATGATAGACAGGTACTTTGTTGGCACTTGGCTACAGCTTGGATATAGCCGTGACAGGGCCGAAACCCTCCAAGCACCAACCGAAGTCTATCATACCAAAACCCTGCTTGTCCACCGCTCTTTTTCATGTTACAATCGGCCACTATGACTAGCAAAAAAAGAGCGCCGAGTAAGGGAGAGGGTAAGATTGTGGTCAAGGGCGCGCGGACGCACAATCTCAAAAATATTACTGTCGAAATGCCCAGGAACACCATGATCGCTATCACTGGTCTTTCTGGCTCTGGCAAATCATCTTTGGCTTTTAATACCATTTTCGCCGAAGGTCAAAGACGCTATGTCGAATCACTTTCCGCTTACGCCCGCCAATTCTTGCACAAAATGCAAAAACCAGATGTTGATGAGATCACCGGACTTTCACCAGCGATAGCGATCGATCAAAAATCTCGTTCCAACAATCCGCGCTCGACCGTCGCAACTATTACAGAGATATATGACTATCTTCGTGTCCTTTTCGCTAGAATAGGAAAGCCACATTGTCTATTGTGCAATCGTCCGATCAACCGCGTTTCCAAAGAAGAAATAATGGAAACCATCCTCAAGAATGTAACCACTAGAGTTACTGAGGCCAAAAAAGTTTTCGGTGTCGATATCGCCGATGCCAAAATCCGTATTTATGCGCCAGTAGTTTTGGGTAGGAAAGGCGAATACTACCAAATGCTTTATGATATGTTGAACAAAGGTTATGAAAGAGTCAGAATAGATGGGCAAGTTTACAAATTACGCGACAGGATCGTTATAGACAAGAATAAAAAGCACGATATAGAGATTTTGGTAGACGAGATATATTTGAGCGAATTGCGCAATTCGTCTGATAGTAAGATCAGAGAGAGTGCCAAAGAAAGACTATCTGAATCTCTAGAGAGAGCGATTACCGAGGCCGATGGTTTGATCAGAGTTGAATACCCTGCCCAAAAAAGTTCTAGCGACAATGAAGTTCTGATGTCAGTCAAGTTCATGTGTCCTTATGACGGCTTTTCTTATCCTGAAATAGAACCAAGACTTTTTTCTTTCAATTCACCTTATGGCGCCTGTTCGGCCTGCAACGGCTTGGGCACAGAAAGTATATTTAGTGA
>CAYQCS010000032.1:1176-6150 GCA_964416105.1 uncultured Candidatus Saccharibacteria bacterium | reverse complement strand
AAACAAACATCTTGGGGAGAGGTGGCAGAATGGTATGACGATCTGCTTTCCAATTCAGAAGACTCATATCAAAAGAATGTAATCCTACCAAACCTGGTTCGTCTAGTAGATCCCAAGCCAAATCTAAAGATCTTGGACCTAGCTTGCGGACAAGGCTATTTCTCTTTTGCATTTAGGGACAAAGGCGCAGAGGTGATCGGTTGCGATATTTCCGAAGAACTTATCAAGATCGCAAGAGATACTACCCAAAACATTACCGAGAATAAACCCGAGTTCCATGTCGCCCCCGCAGACAATATTGCATTTATAAAAGACACTTCGATCGATACTGTAACAATAGTATTAGCCTTACAAAATATCGAAAACTTAACCGGTACATTGAAAGAGTGCTCGAGGGTGCTAAAAAATCAAGGTAAACTTTTTATAGTCTTGAATCACCCTACTTTCCGCATACCACACAATTCAAGCTGGCAATGGGATAATGACAAACAATACCGAAGAATAGATGCCTACATGTCCGAACAATCTTCGAAAATTGACATGACTCCTGGTGAAAACGATCTCTCAAAGAAGAAATTCACCATATCATTCCACCGACCATTGCAACAGTATTTCAAGGCTCTTAATAAGTCCGGACTCGTGATCGCCCGGCTAGAAGAGTGGATTTCTCATAAAGAAAGTCAAAGTGGTCCGAAAGCTAAAGAAGAAGATCGACTAAGGAAAGAGATACCACTGTTTCTGTGTTTGGAGTGTGTTTCCCGAGGTCAGACCTCGGGAAAAAAGTCTTAATTCCTAGCTTTATTGATCAATAATTTCAAAAGATTAGTAACCTCAACCTGAGCAGTCCTTTCATCATTACTCTCTACAAACTTTCGCCATTGTGCAGATATCTCTTGATCTTTCAGATCCTTTACCGAAGTTTCCATAACCAATCTTTCATCAAAACTTATTTCTCCTTTACCTTGCAGGACTTGCTCAATAAACAAATTAGTAAAATCGAGAATTTTGGCATTGAGATTGGTTTTTAAGACAGAAGCTTCGGCAAGTTCGGCGCGCCTGGATGCAGAGACATACTTCTTTACAAAAACAATATTTGAAACAACAAGAATAATAACCACGATCAACAGGATAACTTTGGACCAAGACCTTGTCGTAAACGAATCTAGATTATTCATATGATTTATAGACTCTTCCTTCTATCGCGTTTCCAATCTCGATAGAAATTATAAGCTAATAATAGCACCACTATAATAATTATAAAAACTTTCCAATCAAAAATCTTAAGCCAAGCATTTTTGGGTATAAGTTCAATGTTCTGATGTATTCCTCCTCCAGCTACAACATCAAATGGTTCTGCATTATGGTCTTTATAACCAGAAGCAGTAACAGATATTTTGTAATTTCCCGGTGGAACCAAGAAAGAATATGTACCACTAATGCCTGTCTTTTGCGGATTTTCTTGATGATATTCCTGCGCTGGCCAGATCTTGTATTGTCCACTTTCTTTGTCAAAAACATAGATCGAAACCACAGCATCTGGTATGCGTGTTTCCTTGGAACCATTTTTCTCATAGACATAACCTTCTGGATCAACGACGGTTATCAGATTGACTTGTCTCGTCCCCAGATCTGGATCGGTGTAAGAAATAATAGTCATAATCTCATATTCCCCAGCCACAACCGGTGAATCCAAATCGGCAGTCCAAATATTGTCTCCATCAGGATCACTATAATCAAAATGGACCAAAACCAATTTATCTTCTACCGGGATCTTGCTCGGCGCTTCTTTGGCGAAAATTGGCAAAGAATTTATAACGGAAGCAAGCATGTTATGCGGATATTCATCTTCCTTGGTCAAAGCATTTCTTTTTCGGAAAGTCAGATAGCCTTCCATTCTAGATACTGCATCTTCAACCTTGATGGCCAAATGTAATTTTTCTCCAGAAATAATATTGATTTTTTGACTTACATCTCCAGTATCGGCTATGACAATTGACGGATTGAGGTCTATGAGTTCGCCACCGGTTCTAGCAAAGATCGTTTCTTTTGGTAGAGCATCTTTGTAAATTGGTTGTAATTTTGCCAAAGGTATAGCATTTATTTGCTTGAATGAACCGGCAACAACCGAAGTTTGTGCTATACCAGAGCGCTCGGTAAGTCCGGGCAAAGATAGTTTTACATCTTGTAATTTGTCTAGGTCAGAAAGTTTATTGACTCCGACTTGGCTCAGTGTTTTCTTAAGACTAGGAAATTTGGCCTCCAAGGCTAATATACCTTGTGGCAAAGGAGCAAAAACAAACTTGCCTATAGCTGTAACTGGTAAAAGATTCCAGCTTCCATTTAGAGCCGAGGGTGTAATTTTGGAAACCTGAACTTCAGGTGTCTTTTCTGGAGCAGACTTGGCTTTTGGTTTAAAAAAATCGGGGACGATATCATCTACAAAATCAGAAACTATTTCAACTGGAGCAGTAATAGTCGTAGCAACATATCTTCTACTACTTCCACTACTAGAGGAACTTCCACCTGATTGGGTAGTAACCGTACTAGTCCTAGAAGATGATGGGCGCCAATCGGTTGACACTTTGTAATCAACTATTCCACAAGAGCTATCGGAAGAACAATTGAAAGTGATCCAACCTATCTGATCTCCCCAAGCTCTACCAGAAAAAACTCCCGAAGAATCTATTGTGACACCACCATTTGTAGGCTTGAAATCTATCCAACCAAAAGTCTCGCTCCAAGCATAACCAGATAATATACCATTGCCATCATTAGAGACTTTATAATCAACAGTAGAGCAAGAGCTGTCGTTTGAACAATTCAAAGAAATCCAGCCGTATTCGGCACTCCAAGCGTATCCGGTCAATGCTGAATCGGTAATATATACATTGCCTTGTGTACTACCAAAATCGATCCAGCTACCAGATTCCATATAAGCATAACGATTGGTTGTATCTATTGTACCATCGGTCGTACTAGCAAATGTGTAGTTTGTGCCGAAGACCAAGATAAGCAGAATAAAAATAAATACTATACGTCGATCTGGTATGATCTTTTGAAGCTTAACTAAGAAACTCATTTTATTGCTGTATATTATACAAATATCTAGATATTTTTCCTAATCAAAAGCCTCCGCCCACCTCCCCCATCCACCTATCATTTTGCCGATTTCTTCGGTTTTGGCCTGAATCATACAAAACTTTTTTTCGGATATAAGGCCTATTTCATAAGATAATCTAAACCTAATCTTGAATTTATCAAACAACAAACTGATTCTTTCTATTCCACTCTTCTTATCCAAATCAGACAGAGAATTAGTTATTACAATTTCATCTAGCACTTGCCAAATAATCTGTTCCAATTCTGCCCCTAAATTATATTTATATTCTTTGCGAAATTGTCGAACAATTCTATAGACTATTTTAACAAACTCATAAGTCTTTGTATAAATTGGTAGATGTGAATATTGAGCCATGCTATATAGGGGCATTGACTGCATTGATTGTTAAGATCAACGCAGTCAAAATTGGCATAAAATTAATTTCCTTAGGGACGAATACACCTTACATAGTAGCTAGTAACCTTAGTGTTGTTGTTCGTGTTGCCGTTGTTCAAGTTCGTGTTCCATGCGTTGGCCGTATTATTATAGTTCTCGGTAGATGACCAGAAGTTGTAACCGGGATTAGGCGTTTGTCTCATTACTTGCGAAATGATAGCCTAATCTTTGCCTTAGCAAAGTACAGACTATTTGGATTTATAGTTATCTGCCTAAAAAACAGATAACTGAACGAGACCGCAATTAATTTTATGCCCTCCTTGCGAGCAATCAATAAAGATTAAGCTCACAAGCTCTGGCCCCATCAAAAAATCCGAAAACTATATCATATCTCGGCTTTTTTGACGGAGCCGAAAAAAATTCTTTATATTAAAATGACTAAAACTTGTATCGACCGGCTTTAGAAATCTCTGCAATTTGCCAAAGTTTTCCTGCCACAATTTTGAACGTAAACCAAAAGTATTAGCATGTTTGAATTGTCCATAATAAGAATTAACTACCGATAACACCTTACCCATTTCTTCCTTTGGGATTTCTTCTTGAGTATTGTTGAACTGCAACAATCTGCTTTTCAAACTTTTTACCACCCGCCTCCTCACCAAGATATGACTTGGTTTGACAATATAACCAACAAAATTTATTCCTTTATCCACAGTCTGTATAACCTGTTTCTTGGGATGTAATTTTAATTTTAGTTTTTCTTCCAAGAAATTGCCAATCTCTTTTCGCCACTTTATAAGTTGATCTTTATCATCTGATAAGATGATAAAATCATCAACATAACGCAAATAATATTTGATTTTCAATGTATGTTTTATAAATTGATCGAACTCATCGAGATACACATTGGCGAAAAACTGACTAGTCAAATTACCAATCGGTAATCCTTGATCGGGAGACACCTTGAAAAGTGATTTGTGGTCAGGAATAAGATCAAAAAGTGACATTTGACTTTTGCGATAATAATTACGAGTCGGATTATAAAAAATGATTGTTTTAGCTAACCAAAGAATATCTGGATTCTTGATATGTCTTTTGAGTTGCTCAAACAAGACATCTTTTTTGAGACTGACAAAAAAACTTTGGATATCTAGCTGAAGATAATAAACTTCTTTCACATTTCCCTTTGTTGCCTTCCTGATATACCTTTCCAAATCATCTATAGCTTTATGTGCTCCCTTCCTTTTTCGACAAGCATAAGATTGATCTATAAATTTTTTATCGAAAATTGGCTCAAGATAACCAACAAGCACATGGTGAACAATTCTATCTCTAAAATCAGCCGCAAAAATCTCTCTAGGTTTTGGTTTGGTCACAACAAAACAGATAGATTTACCGGGTTTATATGTATGATTTATCAATTCTTTTTGTAATTCCAGCAATTTTTGCTCGAAATGTAATTCAAATTTTAAGGCATT
>CAYQCS010000032.1:0-1076 GCA_964416105.1 uncultured Candidatus Saccharibacteria bacterium | reverse complement strand
GTACTAGAAGCTACTCCTGCTACAGCTGATATATCCGACCACCAAAGACCAGTTCTAGTATCTTGTTTGACTGCGCCACTGAATAGGTCCAAGTCTCCACCAGATCCAGCATAATTTATAGAATCATAACCAGCAAAAGGTGAACCTGTAACTGTTACCCAAGTCGCTTCTTCTCCAGTGTATTCACCCGTTGTACCACCAGAATTTACCCAGTCGTCTCTGGTTTGATTTTTTTGGTTAGTAAACATCGTACCTGTAATCTGTGAACCTCCTACAAAAGCAATTTTGTCATTAGCCAAATCTCCCGCCACCGCCGTACCAGAAGTAGTATCTACTACATTAGAGTTACCAGAAATACCGAAAAGATTAATCCCACTTTTTATATTAGTCGAAACAAAGCTGGCCGATGAAGTAGAAACTGTAACCGAACTAGCTCCGCTATAGTATCCCACTGGAATAGTAAAGACCAAAGATGTACCTTGAGCAGACGAGGAAGCTACAGAAGTGTCCCCTGCTTTGACTGCTATAGAACCCGTGACTCCGAAATAAGTTGAACTAGCCAAAAAATCTGTTGCGTAAATTGTGGGAATAGCGTTGTAGATATCTATCAGTGTCGGAAAAGTAGACTTCGGAGTCGTGGTAGGAGCAAAATCATGAGAACCAGAGACAGCTGTAGCATTGGTTATTAAGCGATTGAATATATCCGAAAGAGTATAACCGTTTGAAGCAGGGGCAGATGAAGGAGAAAGAGAGCCTGCTTGTACATCTTTGGTTGAGATGAAAAAAACTGGCACAAACAACAACGAAACAAGAATAAGATGTAAGACAAAGGGCTTTCGCATGCCTATATTCTATCATAAATAAACTAATATGATCCATGTTGATAATTTCCTCGTAAAGCGAGCAGAGCAAGTCGAGTGGCTTACCACGAACGAAGTCGAGCTTATAAGACTGAGTGAGTGGCTTGCCACGAGCGAGCGAAGCGAGTCGAGTGGGCATGAGAGGACTCGAACCTCCATGGATTGCTCCATACGCTCCTGAAGCGTACGCGTATACCAGTTCCGCCACATGCCCGT
>CAYQCS010000031.1:0-6310 GCA_964416105.1 uncultured Candidatus Saccharibacteria bacterium | reverse complement strand
CTCTCGGTTCCATATATTTTCTTCTGGATCTTGGAGACTTAAGTCAACTTATTTATACCTAAAGACTTAAAGAAATATATGTACAACAAAAGAAGATTCGGCCAAAAAACTGGTCGGATTAACAATTTCCAACACTCAAATAAGCGTAAAACCGCCGTATTTCGTGATGTATCAAAATTCATAAATAGAGCCAAACCTAATGAAATTTCTACTTATGTAGCAAAACATGCTTTCGAAGATTTTGCTCTGGATCATCGAATAAAGAAAAATGTTTTCAACAGAGGCTACAAAGAGCCGAGCCCAATTCAAGATCAAACTATTCCCTATATTCTTCTCAATAAAGATCTGGTTGGTATCGCCAATACCGGAACTGGAAAAACAGTAGCTTTTGTCCTTCCTCTTCTCAACAAAATAATAAATGATAAAAAGGAAAAAGCAATTATCGTAGCCCCCACTAGAGAATTAGCAATTCAAATCAATCAGGAGCTTATAAAATTGGCATATGGCCTAGGTATATATTCAGTTTGTACAGTCGGTGGTATGCCTATTTTCAGACAGATCAGTAATCTAAGACAAAATCATAATTTTATTATTGGTACTCCAGGCAGAATCAAAGACTTGATCGATCGTGGTTGTATCAAGATGACTGATTTTCGTACAATAGTCTTGGATGAAGCCGATAGAATGCTAGATATGGGTTTTGTAAATGATATGAAATTTCTGATCACTTCTATGCCAAAAGAACGACAGATTCTATTCTTTTCGGCTACTGTATCTGGAGAAATCAATAAGATAATAAAAGAATTTCTCAAAGATCCAGTTAGCATATCAGTCAAAACTAGAGATACTGCAAGCTCTGTAGATCAAGATATTATCCGTATTGCACAATCTAACAAATTTGATATTCTGCACGGTCTTTTGACTAAACCAGAATTCAGTAAAGTACTAGTCTTCGGTCGAACAAAATACGGAGTCGAACGATTATCGAGCAGTCTTGTTCAAAAAGGTATAAAGGCAGATTCTATTCATGGTAATAAAAATCATAATCAGCGACAGCGCGCTCTTAAATCTTTCAAGGATAGTAGCTTGAATGTATTGGTAGCTACCGATGTAGCCGCTCGCGGCCTAGATATTCCTGATGTAAGTCATGTTATCAATTATGATTTACCGAGCACTTATGAAGACTACATTCATCGCATTGGTCGTACTGGCCGAGGAGGTAAACCGGGAAAAGCATTAACTTTTATTGAGTAGACCAGACTTTTTTGTGCAAAATAGTATCGTAATCGTTGGTTTACTTGTAGTAACTTTGTTTCCTTAAATAATTCATACAAAAAAAATCGCCCCATCACCTTGCGGTAATGGGGACGATCGAATCTTCTTCTACTGATCAAGATTGTGAACCAATCCGTTCTTGATCAGCATCGTACATCTTTCGGTAGGTGCCACCAAGCGCCATGAGCTCTGTGTGGTTACCCTGTTCTACGACCGTACCCTTGTCCACAACTATGATCTGATCACACCTCGTCACACACGAAACATGGTGAGTGATCATAACCACGGTGACACCTTCAAGCGCAAAAACATGTTCGATAACTTTTTGTGCTGATGCAGGATCGAGTTTCGCATCAGGTTCATCTAGAACAAGAATCGGTGTTCCTCTATAGTGAACTCTCGCAAGAGCAAGACGTTGCCTCTCACCACCAGAGAAATCCCGACCCCCGAACTGAACACCGATTCGCGAACTATATCCTTTTGGATCAGCATCAACTACTTCGTCGAAGTCTGCAAATCTACAGGAAGTAGCCACAGCACCAAGATCCATATCTTGATCAAGGCGAGAGGACGCAACCTCCGCACCGATACAACGTTCAAGTACTGTATACTCCTGTGTTAACGAAGAAACATGATTATTCCACTCTTTAGGCTCAATCCTACATAGGTTGATGTCTCCTACGTATATCACCCCAGAAGTGGGATCGTAATTTCGCATTAACAACGCCTGAATCGTCGACTTACCATTACCACTTTTGCCGACAATCGCCACCTTTGTACCCGGCTGGATAGTAAGGTTGACGTCGTGTAAGACAGGTTTTGTAGTATCAGGATAAGTGAATCCAACATTCTCGAACCGAATGACGGGCGTAATATCAAACTTGGGAATAATTGGATCTTCTGTCTTAAGTACCGGCTTCATCCCCAGGAATTCTTGCTCGATGAGAATAACACCCTTTGCACTATTCCACTGTTCAGCGATGAGGGATACGATCGCCTCCAGATTCCCTTGAAATGTCTTCGCCGCCGCTATAATGATGGTGAGAGTACCAATCCCCCCTACATCTAATACCGTAGTCATTGTGCTATGGATAATCACTACACTTAATCCCACTATCCCCACAAGATGCGTAATCATTTCCTTACGTACACTGATCTTACGGATTCTCTCATACGCATCAAGCACATGACTAACATTCACGTCAATCTCTCGACGCAACGGTTGCATCTGGTTGAACATGAGCGCTTGCAGAAAAGCGTTTGTATTGTGGTAGGCTCTCTCCAAAACACCACGCTCTTTGTGATGGGGTACTAACTCTTGAAACAAATTCCACCACATAGCAACAATTCTAAACTCGACAACCGCCATTGGGATTGCCGTAATCACCAAGATAAGCGCGTATATTGGCTTGTACCAAAGTAGAGACGCACCGAAAAGTACAAACGAAACTGTGGTTGTGAAGAGATTGAACATCTCATCAGAGAACCAAATTCTCGTCTGCCAAGAGGTTGGAAGCTCCTGAATACGTTTATCCAGGTCGTCGTACTTCTTGCTTCTAAAACGAGCAACATCTAGAGTTGCCCTATGCTCATTGAGTTGTCGCAGGTTGGCAAACCGTAGCGTCTGACTCCATCGAGTCCGATAAAACCAATTTAACCGCCCAAGAATAACCCCAACAAACAAGACAACGACCATAAATAAGATCGGGCCAACAAGACCACTTCTAGAGATCACTTCAAACGAATAAGTTCCCTTTTCAAACTTGCCGATCGCCCCCTGAACCATGTTTATAACAAGTCCAGAGGATTGAATGTTGAGGTACAAAAGACAAGTTGTCGCTACTGAAACAAGGAGTCTGGCAATAGTCTCCTTCTTGCTATTTTTCCAGCAAAAGACCAATGCATACCGCGCCGCGATAAACATCGTCATTACAGTCTCTCTTATTCTTTTCACTTACTTCCCTTTCTTAGTTGAGTTTAAAAGTCACTGAGATCTAGTATTGAATTGACAAAGAGCAAGTCGCTAATCATCAAATCAATCTGAATGCTAAGAGTATTATATCAAAACGTCGACACAATGTCAATGGTCGATGGGTAAATTGATCTTTAAATAGATTTATTTTCATATAATTTTACTTATTCGGGCTAATATTAATTTACTCTTTTCATCCAAGCTCTCGAACACGTCTTTTGTTTTATCACCTTTCTGATATTTAGTCCGAAGCGCTTACATTATACCAACAACAATAATCTTACATCACCCGACTATCATAAGCCCAATGTAACACCGCCTGTCTCTGTCTGGGTCTACAAAATATATCTTTTGGTCGGCAATTTTTCTTTATTTGAGCAATATGTCTACCGATAGCCTTCCAGCGTTTGATCTGCCTTCGATCTTCATCAGGAATCCTTCGGCCCATGTAATAACGGCAATACCATTGGAACCAGCCTCGAGGGTCATCTTTGTATATCCAACCTTTCTTCTTCCAAACCGACAATGGTTGACTAGCGTTTACACCAAAATAGTTCAGAGAAGCAAGATGTTCATTCGTGCCCTCTGGAGCCAGTTTTGCTTTGGCAAACCACTCTTTGGGGAATTCATTCTTGCAATCACGCATATAGACACCACCGAAAACGCCAAGCTCCAACATTTCTTGCGGTGTTAGATCTGGTTTGAAATCGAGAGAAAAATTCTTGCCAATAGGTTCCACCAATTCGTATTTATACCCTTCTTGCATTTTGTCATTGACTACAACAATATTTTTTGGACTATTATTCATATTAAATTTCTTATTTTCCCCAAATATTAATATTCAAACACAAAAAGATATTTTCCAATTATTCTAGCTATAAAGTTGATACAAAAAAGTATATATTAAATGAAATTATTTAGCTATATTTGTGCTATAATAAAATTACCATGAACGCTGTTTCTTATTTTATTGATGGAAAAGAAGTAACGAAAGAAGAATTCGAAATATTAAAAGGTAAACTTACTGTAGACCAAAATCCCAAATATTCTGCACCAATAGAAGCAAATCCAGACGATCCGACATCTTACCCGCAAGGAAGTGAAGTTGCTTATGAAGCAATAGAAAAAAGTTCCTCAAAAAAATTTACTTATCGAGAGATAGTCTATCCAAAAGAGCAAGTTTTCGAGATTGTATCATTGTAAAATTACCAAATCTTAATATAATCGTTATATTATGGAAAATAAATTTCTTTATTATATGATCAAGTTGGACCGCATTTCTTCTTGGACTTTATTGTTCGTAATCATCATTTTTGCTATTAGCGGGTTCGGTATGACCAAAGGGATAATTAGTTATAATATAGCAACTAATCTTCATTTCAACATTCTAGCACCGATCGGTCTTGTCGCTTTTTTGATTCACACCGGCCGGGGTATTCGTCTATCATTTATTCGTTGGGGTATTTGGAATAAAATAACAAAAACACTATTGATTACGATATATGTATTGATAGCATTGGCTTTTATTTATGTAGATTATATATATCAAAACTCTCAAGCTCCTATTACATACCTGAATCTACAAAGAAAAACTGCCACCTTGAACTTAGAAGAAAACGCTACTTCAACCGGTATCAAAGTATTTACATTAGAAGAATTAAATAAGTACAATGGCAAGAATGGTCAGCCATCATATGTAGCCGTAGACAACATCGTCTACGACGCCTCTTCGGTCTTCCGAAACGGTATGCACAATGGCGCACAAGCTGGGAATGATTTGACAAAAGAGTTTCATCAGCAACATAAAGCAGAAATTCTCAAAAAATTAAGAGTAATTGGAGTTTTAAGAGATTAGTAAACGGAATAAAATGATATTTCTGGATGTTCGAACAAAAGAAGAATACGATGATGGTCATGTCGAAAATGCAATAAATATCGACATCTATGATCCTGCCTTTATGGAAAAGATTGGCGCTTTGGACAAAAATGAAGACTATTCAGTCTATTGCCAATCGGGCGCGCGTAGTGGTCAAGCGATCGCTATTATGAGCAAACTTGGTTTCAAGAGCTTAAAGAATTTGAATAGATAATATCGAGATCAGATTTATCCTTACTTGTTCCGAGGTTAGTCTCCCGATGTCAGACATCGGGGAGCTTGAGGAATTTCCCGATGTCTGACATCGGGAAAGAAAGAAGCCCCGACACGCGTAGCGTATCGGGAGCTTTCTGTGCCTTGAGGTCCCTCGACAGGGCTCGGGATAAATCAGACCTCAAGGTAATCGATCTTAGGTTGATTCTGGCGTCAACACCTGAGAATCCGAAATGTCCACATGCTCCTGACCAGAAGTTCCGGAATCGCCAGTCGGCGGTCCAGGCTGGAGCGTTGATCTTTCTTGGATAGCTTTCCGAACTCCCTGGCCACCACCCTTGATGAAATTCCAAATGAGCCAGGTTGTCCATTTACCCAGATAGACAAGGACAAAAGACAAGATCATGACTGATAATCCTGGTCGAAGGATAAAAGCAAAATTGACAACCACAATAGGTGTAATGACTCTGAAACCAAACGGCACCAGAATCAGACCAAGGATAATAATAAAATGAATACTACCAATCGGTTGTGCATTAATATATCCTCCGAAACCAGCAAATAAACCAGCAAATACAGATATAACAACTGCAAAGGCCCACAGCGCAACAGCTGTGATTAAATAAGATTCCTTCGCTACGTTGTACCTGTGTGGAGGCGCGAACTTCCACGACAAAAGGCCGAAGATTATCAGGCCACCCAACAAGAGCGAGTCCCAGTAATGAGAAATCGCTCCAAACCTGTATCCTCCTATCCGGATTCCTGTTGAAGAACCTAGAAGCTGTCCATCAATCGCCGTCCAAAGACATTGCCCGATTGCCAACACCGCCATCGGGTAGAAAAACCAAGCGAAATACCACCGCAGACTGTTCTTTTCGACTTTCATCGTATGCTTCACCTCGTTTGTTTTGACAAGGTGCATCTAGTTACCTTTGAAGTAGGACAAGTTAGAATTAATAAATTAATAAATAATT
>CAYQCS010000030.1:0-6365 GCA_964416105.1 uncultured Candidatus Saccharibacteria bacterium | reverse complement strand
CCACCTAGTTATGCAGAATTTGAAAAACTTATTCAAGAAGCCGCTACGACCACTACCCAATAGTATTGCAATATTTTTATTGATTGTAGCCTTGGTCGGTTTTGTCGATGCTAGTTATCTGACTATAGAGCATTTCCAGGGCAGAATCCCACCTTGTTCTATTACCGGCGGGTGTGAACAAGTTCTAACTAGTTCATATTCAGAAGTCTTGGGAATACCAGTTTCTTTAACTGGTGCGATATTTTATTTATTGGTTCTAGTCGGCGCTTTCAGTTATTTAGAAAGTAAAAAAACGAAGTTTCTCAAATGGACTTTGATCCTTACTATTCCTGCCTTCTTATCATCTTTGTGGTTTGTCTATATTCAAGTCTTCACTCTTTATTCATATTGTATATATTGTTTGGGTTCTTTTCTGACTTCTACGATTTTATTTGTAACAGCGATGGAAACATTTTGGAAATATCAAGAATAAAATGAAGCAAAATAATATTTTGATAACCGAAGCTAGTACGGATTATGAACTTCTAGATTCTGGAGAAGGGGAGAAGCTAGAGCGCTTTGGGCAGATCATTTTGTCTCGTCCCGATCCACAAGCTTTGTGGTCAAAGAGGTTAGATTCTTCTGAATGGAAGAGGGCTCATGGGAAGTTCGGTAAAGAAGGTGGCAACGATAACTCTGGTTGGGTTATCAAGAAGGAGATGCCAAAATCTTGGACTGTTGAACTAGAAGGACTTAAGTTTGAGACGAAGCCGACAACATTCAAGCATGTAGGGATATTTCCGGAGCAGGCGTTGAATTGGAGAAAAATAGAAGAGAATGTCAAAGCTCCCGCCTACGCCAAGGCTTCGGCGGGCAAGCAAAATACAAATGACAAATTGAAAACAGATAATGAGATAGAAATACTGAATCTTTTTGGGTATACGGGGGGAGCGTCGCTTGCTTCGGCCAAAGCGGGGGCTAAGGTTGTCCATGTGGATGGATCGAAAGTGGCTGTCAATTGGGCAAAAGAAAATGCCAAACTTTCTGGTTTGGAAGATAAACCGATTCGTTGGATTTTGGATGATGCTAGGACTTTCGTTGGTCGGGAAATAAAAAGAGAAAGGAAGTACGATGGCATCATAATGGATCCACCAGCATTTGGTCATGGTCCAGAAGGGGAGTTGTGGAAGATAGAAGAGCACTTTCTTTCTTTGGTCAAAGATTGTTTCAAAATCCTGAAAGATAAACCACTTTTCTTTCTTATAAACGGCTATTCGGCAGGCTATTCCTCTTTGGCTTATGGAAACATTTTGCTTGAATTGGTGGCGAAATATGGAGGCTCACTGGAAACGGGGGAATTGGCAATTCTTGAGTCAAAGAGAGCAAACTTACCGCAAAGACTACTTCCTTGCGGGATATATGCGAGGTGGACAAAATCGTAGTAATATGGTAGTCTGTTTTTAGGCCACATTGATTGCACCTGACCCTATTTCTTCGCCTTGCAAATTAGAGGGAGGGAGAGATACGGATGGCACCATGATATGTGGAGAACTGTATGAGCACAAGCACATTGAAACCTGTTGAGCCTGAAGCTACGACGGATCAGGTCTTTGCATTTGCGGTGCGGTTTGCGACCGAAGTGCGGTCCTGGCATTTGCCGGGAAGCGTGGTACAGGCCGCGAAAGATCAGACCGATCATCTGGTCTGGGACGCGATTAAGAATGTCTTGATTCCGAAACCGGAAATCGTTGAGGTGACGGAGAAGTTTATTCCCCGGATTGAAGTCCTCAGCGAAAGGCCGAAGCCTTGCGCCAAACGGTCGGCTGATGATCAGGTTGCCGACTTCAGGGAAATGTATCGGGGACTTCGGTGGACATGGACCGAATCCGGCCTGATCATTCCGCAGTACCAAGGAGGTTTCGACCGGTTATTGGTGTTTGCGGACCCGACACTTACCAACAATAAGGAATTCGATGTCTGCCAAGCATCATTTCCGAGTTGGCGGTACAAGGAGGATCTCAACTCGGCAGTTCCTGCCGATAAGGACCAGCGTCATTCTTCCCGTGGACCCTACGCGATCTGGGTTCGAGATTCGGAAGATCTTGATCGTGATCTTATCGGCTTGTCTGCGGACACTATCTTGGAACGAGGCCTGAAGACTCTTACACTTTTGGAACGCCAGCTTTATGAGCTGGTCTACTTCCGAGAGACGGGCCAGCATTTGGACAAGAGGACATGGACACTATGTTCTGGTTCTCGCGATTCGGGCGGCGATGTCCCGTACGCGGGCTGGGGCTACGACGAGTTCGAGGTCCGCTGGTACAATCCCGGCTGCGGGAGTCCGCTTGTCGGGGCTCGTCAGGCAGTTTCACTGTAAACTCTAACCTTGTTCACTCCCTCGGTTCGTTTTGCGAATCGGGGGAGCTTTTATATAATACGGTTAGGATTGTTGAATTGGTCCACATTGTTGGATAACAATTTATCCTGTTTTAGAAACTGCTTACCTTTTCCTATACAACGCTTGAAGTACCCCAAGTGGGACACAGAATATTTTGAAAAAAATATTCGGAGATGGAAGGAAAGAGAAAGGTAAAAGTGCGGTTCTCGCAATTCGAACGGCAATGTCCCGTACGCGAACTGGAACTACGACAAGTTCAAGGTCAACTGGTACAATCCCGACAACAGGAATCCGAATATCGGGGCTCGTCAGGAAGTTTCTTGCCAAAGGATCTTTCATTTTGAAAGCTCCTTTTGCATTACGGAAGTTATCCAGCCATTAGTCATTTTGGAAATTTGAATAAGCTCTTCTTCAAGTCGTAGATATGTTCTCTCGTCGATAAGTACAAGTTCTCGTTCTGTTCTTATTAGATGTTTCAGTATTTCAGTTTTGATGCGTAATATTTCAAGTGAGATTATTTTTGAAGATTTTGGTCTGAATGCCGATTCAATCGCCAAAGCCAATAATTCAAGACAAAGAGATTCTACGATTGCATGAATTCCGAGTTTGTCTCTTTTGGAAAATTTGCTAGAGATGCAATAAAGATTTTTATGCAGTATTCTTATAGCATGAATAATAGGAAGAGTATTGTCGGGGGGGGGGCATCATAGTTGTGATTTTTGTGATGTAATTTCTGTTGAAAATATTTTTCTGGCTTGGGAAGAGTTTTCTCAAGGTAAGAAATCAAATAAAGGCGTTGCTAATTTTGAATTGAATCTCGAAGATCACTTATTCAAGATGCACGACGAACTTGTTACTGGAAAATTCAAACTTCATCCATACAAAGTATGCATAATTCAGGATCCGAAACGCAGAGTTATACATATAGCTAGTGTGCGCGACAGAGTCTTGTTTCATGCTATCTATAGGAAATTGTATCATGTATTTGATCCATTATTTATTCATAGTGTTTATTCGTCGAGGATACAAAAAGGTACACATGCGGGCATCGATAGATTGGAAGTATTCTTAAGAAAAGTATCAAAGAATTATTCACAAACAGCTTTCATCCTCAAATGTGATATCAGGAAATTTTTTGATACAGTTGATCATCATATTCTAATTAATCTCATTTCGAAACATATTACCGATAATAGATTGCTGAATCTAATTAAAGAAATTATTGAATCTTTCAACCATACGCCCGGAAGAGGTATCCCTTTGGGTAATGTCACTAGCCAACTTTTTGCAAATATCTACATGAATTCATTTGATCAATTTGTTAAACATGAGCTCAAGATGAAATATTATATTCGTTATTGTGATGACTTTGTTATAATTGATGAAAGTGAGCAAGTCCTTAAAAATTTAATACCAAAAATCTTTAATTTTATTAAAGATAATTTGAAATTAGATCTTCACCCACGAAAAACAGAGATAAGAAAAATTCGTCAAGGAAGTGACTTTCTTGGTTATGTTTCGTTACCACACTATAGAATACTTCGAACAAGTACAAAAAATAGAATGCTTAGAAGAATCTCTAATATTAAATCTCAATACGAACAAGGATTAGTAAGTGAAAACAGATTCGTTAACACAATTTCTTCATATCTTGGAATACTAAAACACTGCAAGAGTGAAAAGGTTTTGGGTCAGATAGAAAGGATTTTTTGGGATTAGGTTCTCAAGCTATCGACACCACAGGAATATCCATTTCCTGCTTCTTAAGTTTTCTAAATATCCCTTTACCGATCGATGATGTAGCATTCAATATCTCTAAACCAAGTATTTCTGCTTACCATATTTGCAGGATTGCCACTCCTTGTAATTGACATATTTTAAGGATTTGCTATCCTGTAAATATGAATATACCGAGATTTTATGATGATTTAGACAGAGAATTAAAGCCGAACAAAGTTTTGGTTATTTATGGTCCGCGACAAGTGGGAAAAACCACACTTCTTCAAGGCTATTTGAGTCATACAAAATTAAAATATAAATTAGATACAGGTGATGATATAAAAACTCAAAATATTTTAAGTTCTAGCGATGTTGAACTTATCAAAGGTTATGCCGCAAATTATGAACTTATAGCGATAGATGAAGCTCAAAAGATTCCAAACATTGGTCAAGGATTGAAAATATTGGTTGACCATGTTCCTAATATCAGAATAATAGCCACTGGATCTTCTTCCTTTGAATTAGCTGGACAGATAGGAGAACCACTCACTGGTAGGAAAAATACAATAACATTGTTTCCTATTGCTCAAAAGGAATTAAAGATTTTACACAATGAATTTGAACTAAAAAATAAGCTTGGTGATTGGTTGATCTATGGAGGATATCCAAATGTAGTAACTTCGACAACAAGAGAAGAAAAGACAAAAGTTCTAGAAGAGATTTTGCATTCATATCTACTGAAAGACATTTTGGAACTTGAACAAGTTAAAGGTTCAAAAATACTTCTTGATTTGCTTCGTCTAATTGCCTATCAAGTCGGAAGTGAAGTTTCTCTAACCGAAATAGCTTCTAAGGTTGGAATTGATTACAAAACAGTTGCAAGGTATCTGGATTTATTTGAAAAATCATTTATTATTTTCAATTTGCGTGGATTTAGCAGGAATCTAAGAAGTGAAATTACCAAAAAAAGTAAGTATTTCTTTTATGATAATGGGATTAGAAATGCCGTTATTTCTAATTGGAATATTTTGGATGACCGCGATGATATCGGAAAATTGTGGGAGAACTTTTTATTTGTAGAAAGATTGAAAAAGTGTTCGTATGATAGATTATATGCAAATATATATTTCTGGAGGACATGGGAGAAACAAGAAATTGATTACATCGAGGAAAGAGAAGGAAAAATGTTTGGTTATGAATTCAAATGGAATGCTGATAAAAAAGTGTTAGAGCCGTCCCAATGGAAAAGCGCGTATGATAATTCTACTTTCGAAGTTATTTCGAAGGATAATTATCTTGATTTCATCTTATAGAGATAATTCATGTCGACCAAAATTCTTGATGGCAGGAAAATAAGAGATGAGGCAATACCGCTCTTGAAAAAGAGAGTTTCGGCCCTTTCTTTTGTGCCTAGTTTGGCGATCGTTCAGGTGGGCGATAGAGAAGATACCAATGCATATATCAAAGCCAAAAAAGCTTTTGCAGAGAAGATCGGCGTGGAAGTCAGACATCTACAATTCAAAGAGAAAATAGATGAAGTCGGACTTATTCAAGAAATAGAGAAACTAAATAAAGATAATAAAGTTAATGGGATAATCGTTCAATTACCACTGCCGGATGCCATCGATCGAGATAGGGTTATAAACGCGATTTCGCCAGAAAAAGATACCGACGCTCTCACGGCAGACAATGTCAAGCGTTGGGTAAATGGTAGCAAGGGGGCGATCTTGCCAGCGACCGCGCGAGGTATTCGGACGCTTTTGAAATATTACAATATTGGTCTGTCTGGCAAAAAAGTTGCAGTTGTCGGCCGTTCTGCTTTGGTCGGTAAGCCGACTGCTTGTATGTGCTTGAATGAAAATGCGACGGTCACTATATCTCATAGCCAAACCTCTGATCTAGCAAAAGAAACTAAAGATGCAGATATTATTATTGTGGCCACTGGCAAGCCGTGTTTGATCACTACCAAGCATGTAAGGGAAGGGCAAGTTGTGGTTGATGTAGGAATAAATACGGTGGAAGGTAATAAACTTGATGATGAGATCGTTGAAAGAAAGTTGGTTGGTGATGTCGATTTCGAAAATGTCTCCAAAATAGTTAGTGCTATTTCGCCAGTTCCGGGAGGTGTCGGTCCGCTTACGGTTCTGTCACTTTTTGAGAATCTACTGGAGATGTGTTCTTAGGATAGGGGTTAGTGTGGCAAGTGTTGTGTCTTCCAAGACCGCAAAAATGTTGCAACATTTTTGCTTTATCCTCGAAATTTTCTGCT
>CAYQCS010000029.1:0-6479 GCA_964416105.1 uncultured Candidatus Saccharibacteria bacterium | reverse complement strand
TTTATTACTTTTTGATCACAATTTGATCAGGATTTTATCTCGTATTGATATAGTACAGGGATGAAAAGTCTTGATAAAGATCAACTATTAAAATTTCGACAAAAGTATCGATCAATTGGATCCGTTAAATGCCCAGCTTTTTCTGGCGAGTCAGTATTTTTTGGTCGAAGTGGTTTCAATCATTTAATTAGAAAGGGAAGGAAATTACGAAAAAATCATGAACAAACTAGTCGATTGGAATTATTGTTATTTGCTCCTTATATACTTTTTGTGAGTAAAACGTTTGATAATCATAGAGTAGTGAAAGATAAAGTTAATCTTAAAAAGTCAATTCAATTTTGGTCATTCATCCGTTATGGTTTGTTAGATGAGAAGATTACGGTTATTGTTAGGCAAAGTGGGAAAGGCAAAAAAGAGTTTTATAGTATTTTTTCGTGACCTAATTTCAATATAAGCGCAAAGGCCTCCTTTCGGAGACCTTTGATATATTTGCCACCAGCTTTAGCCGATAATACTAACTTGGGCGCTACCCCAATAGTCGCAAGATATATTATTACAGTAATTTTAACAAAACAAAGCACATTGTCAATATTGCATTCTCATTCCCGCAATGTTTTAATTTAGGTGTTAAAAGTTCGAACTCAGGATTAAAAATATGAACCAAATAACAATTGATACTTACAATCAGATGGCTTTGGAATACGATTTGGAGACCAAAGATTTTTGGAGTAGATTCCCTCGTACTTTTATTGACCATTTTGTAGAATTAGTGAGGAAGGGTAAAGTGTTGGATGTCGGTAGCGGTCCGGGAAGAGATGGTGTAATTCTAAAAGATGCCGGATTGGACATCACTTGTCTTGACGCTTCTTTGGCTATGATAGAACTTTCAAAAGAGAAAGGCTTACATTCTATTTTGGGTGATTTCAATGATTTACCTTTTGCCAACAATAGTTTTGGTGGAGTTTGGTCATACACTTCACTCTTGCATGTGCCGAAAATAGAAGTTAGTAAATCTTTATCTGAAATAAGGAGAGTGCTGAAAGTTGGTGGTATATTCGGTTTAGGTTTGATAGAAGGAGAAGAAGAATTATATAGAGAAAGTTCCGGAATGAATAAGCTTAGATGGTTTAGTTTCTATAAAAAAGAAGAGGTGGAGAACCTGCTTAAAAAGAATGGTTTTGAGATTTTGTATTTCGAGACTTTTATGCCAAGCAAGAGAAACTATCTAAATTTTATTTCCAAAAAAGTAGATAACTAAATAATTTAAATTCAAAATAGGCATGCTACAATATCACCATGAATAAACTAACCAAATACGCCCTTATTGATTCATTAGGAGTTATCATCTACGTTTTTCTAATTGCTTTATTTTTTAGTTCTGCTCAAAGCATATTTGGTGATGGTCCAAAAGTCGTGCTTATACCACTGATGATGCTCTTACTTCTAGTATTATCTGCGGCGATTACAGGGTCTTTGGTTTTCGGCAGATCGGTTCTCATGTATTTGGATGGAGATAAAAAAGATTCGATAAAGTTGGTTATATACAAAATGATTATTTTGTTCGTCATGATCTTTATAGTTGCAACAGCGCTTTATCTTTCTAGGTGATTATCCCTATGTCTGATATTAGTAAAGAGATAAACAACCTCGCCAACCTCGAAAGAGCGGAAGCTTGTCGTCGATATTTCAAAACTGCAAAAGGGGAATACGGATATGGTGATGTTTTTATCGGCGTGACGGTACCAGAACTTAGGAAGGTGGCCAAGAAGTTTGCTGGTTTGGATCTGAAGGAGATAGATCTTCTTATAAAAAACAAAATACATGAATACCGTTTTGTTGCTTTGCAGATATTGGTTTTGAAATATAAAGAGGGTGATGATAGGTTAAAAAAGAAAATCATCTCTTATTATTTCAAGAATAAAAAATATATTAACAATTGGGATCTGGTAGATACTTCGGCGCCATATATTTTGGGTGATTGGTTGGTGAATAAAGATAAGTCTGTACTTTTGAAACTGTCTAAATCGAAAAATCTATGGGACAAGAGAATCGCTATTCTTGCCACTTTCGCTTTTATTAGAAAAAATGATTTTGAATACTCATTTAAGTTTGCTACAAGTTTGATGACCGACAAACACGATCTAATCCACAAAGCTCTTGGTTGGATGCTAAGAGAAATAGGCAAGAGATCAGAACAAGAACTAAAAGATTTTCTTGAAAAAAACTGCCACAAAATGCCACGAACAATGCTTCGTTATGCTATAGAGAGATTCGACAAAGATTATCGAAAGATGATCTTAGCCAAGTAGCTTTTCCAAAACCTGCTTCACTAAGTTACCATCGGCTCTGCCAGCAAAATCTTTCATTATTGATCCTGTAATCTTGCCTACTGATTTGGCGTCCACCGGACCATTTTTCTTTTGTTCTTCAATATGTTTCGAAGCTACAGCTTTTATCTCTTCTTCACTTGGACCTTTGGGTAAATATGCTTCTAGTATTGCAAGCTCTTTCTTCTCTTTATCGGCCAAATCTTGTCTTTTGCCTATCTCGAATTGTCTGATCGAATCTTGCCTTTGTTTGACACTTCTTTTTATTAGGGCCAAAACTTTGTCATCTGGTAGAAATTCGCTGTTGGCAGGACTCTTTTGAGTTAGCATTTCATTCATGAAAAGAGCGTTGAGACCTCGAAGGGTATCCAAAAGTATAGTATCTTTGGCGCGCAGAGCTTCTTTTATTTGGTTCTTGATGTTTTCGTGTATCGTCATGTTTTTGTATTATTAATAATTTGCTATAAACTTTTGCTCAATGTAAACTGTCACTATGCAAAGCACTCTTATCATTTTAGTTTCTTTATTGGTTGTTATCAACCTCGTTTTAGGTATTTTCTACATTATTCGACGAAATGTAAGGTCAAGTCAAAAAGAAGACAGCCAAGGTTTAGGACTTATTCTAGAACAAGTAAATGAGTTGGGGAGAATAGTTGACAGGAAAGTAAATGATCTTTCTAGGGTAGTAGATAATAAAGTAGAAGGCTTGACAAGGACGGTTGATAGTAAGATCCACGAATCTTCACGGTCTATGCAAGAATCGATGAGCACTCAATTGTCACAGTCGACAAAATTGGTTAGGGAAGTGACCGAGAAGCTTACTATGTTAGATGAGACCAATAAACAAGTGATCTCTTTTGCTGATCAATTGCAAAATCTTCAAGATATTTTGAAGAATCCGAAGCATCGAGGGATTTTGGGTGAATATTATCTAGAGACTTTGCTCAAGAATGTTTTGGCCCCTGGACAATACCAGATGCAATATGCTTTTCAGAATGGGGAAATAGTTGACGCAGTGGTTTTCGTTAAGGAGAAAATAATTCCAGTTGACTCTAAGTTTTCATTAGAAAATTACAATAAATTGGCTGAAGAGAAGAATCCAATAGAAAGAGAAAAATTAGAGAAAAATTTCGTTAATGATCTTAAGATTCGAATTCAAGAAACAGCTAAATATGTTCGTCCAAATGAAGGTACGATGGATTTTGCTTTTATGTTCATACCACATGAAGCGATCTACTACGATCTTCTAGTCAATAGGATCGGTAATATTACCGAAGATACAGATAACTTGATACAAAGAGCGGCCAATAAATACAAGGTGATAATCGTTTCCCCGACCTCATTCCTGGCCTATTTGCAGACGGTTTTGCAGGGACTCAAGGCTTTGCAAATAGAAGAGACAGCCAAAGACATCATCAAAAGAGTTTCCGAGTTAGGGACACATCTCAAAAAGTATGAAGAATATCACAATAAGCTTGGTTCATCTTTGTCTACGGTTGTCAATCATTACAATTTTGCTGGCAAAGAATTGAAGAAGGTTGATAAAGATATTTTGAGGATTACCGGAGAGACGCCGCAGATCGAGGTCTCTGTGGTAGAGAGGCCGGAGGAAGGATTACCCTGAAATCACTTGAATAATTCAGGATCAATCTGATTGGATTTGCAAATTTAAGGAAAAACTGTATACTTGCAAGACTATGGAATTTGCAGTCATACAAACCGGTGGAAAGCAATATACAGTCAAAAAAGGCGATCTTATTTCTATTGAGAAGATTTCTGATGACCACAAAGTAGGCGACGCGGTCGTATTTGATAAGGTTTTATTGGTTGATGATGGCAAAAACACCACAATCGGCACTCCTTATATCCCAAAAGCCACAGTTAAGGCCACAGTTACCAAGATCGGCCGAAGACCAAAGATTACCGTTGTTCACTACAAACAAAAGAGCCGCTATTTCAAGAAAAATGGTCACAAACAGCCATTTGTCGAGGTTAAGATCGAGTCTTTGGGATGACACGGAGGTGAAGATTAAATCTTATTTACGGTTTAACAGAGCGTTTTTGATAGTCTCCGTATCGGCATATTCCAATTCAGCACCCGTAGAAAGGCCTCTACCCAAAACAGAAATTTTGACTGTTTTGCCATTCAATATTCTCTGAATCGCCTCGCGGATAATATTCAAAGTATGCTCTCCATCCGGAGTTGTATTAAGGGACAAAATAATCTCTTTCAAATTTTTGAGATTAGAAATATGTTTCAATAATTGTTCCAATCTAACCCTCTTTTCAGGCTCTTTATCCAAGATCGGTATCGTCCCACCAAGGATGAAATATAATCCTTTATAAGAACCAGACTTTTCTATTACTTCAAAATCAGAATCTCGAGCGACGATCATCAAAGTAGAAGAATCTCTCGAATTATCAAGACAGACTGAACAGGCCTCGATATTTTTATTTGAATGCAAGAATAGACGATGACAAGAATTACATTCAAAGCTCATCTTTTTTGTTTCTTTAATAAGTTGACCAAATTCTTCTACGTACTGTGAAGAACGGGTAAGCAGGTAATAGACAAAACGGCGAGCCTGCTTCGGTCCTATTCCTGGAAACTTGGTAAATATTTCTTCCAAACGGCGAAGGTTATCCATTTTATTGATTCTGTTCTTCGAAAGCGCCGAAGTCTGCTTTTTCCATTGACATGAACGTGGTCTTCTTGCTATCGAAATACAATTTGACCGTGCCTGTCGGTCCGTTTCGATGCTTCTCTATCATTATTTCGGCTTCTTCTTTGCGACCACCCTGGTCTTGATCGGCTTCGCGATGAATGAACATGACCACATCGGCATCTTGTTCGATGGAGCCGGAATCGCGTAAGTCTGACAATCTAGGTTTACCACCACGCTGTTCTACCGCGCGTGATAGCTGAGAAAGAGCCAAAACTGGAACTTCCAATTCGCGTGCTAGATTTTTGAGGGAACGAGAGATTTCGGTTACTTGTTGTACTAGGTTGTCATTGTGTTTGGTGCTTGTTGGCAACATCAATTGTAAATAGTCTACGACGATCAGTCCTAAGCCTTTTTCGTTTTTTAATCTCCTTGCTACTGCGCGCATTTTCAAGATATTGTTACCTGGCGCATCGTCTATGAAAATAGGTGCACTGGAAAGACGGCTGATCGCTTCTCCGATTGCCTTGAAATCTTGTTCAATCGACAAGTTGTGTCCGGTGCGGATTTTCCATGCATCCACCAAAGATTCGGCCGAAAGCATACGGTCTACCAATTGTTGCGAACTCATTTCTAGGGAAAATACAGCCACAGGGATTTTGTGATTTACCGAAGTTTTGCGGACTATATCTAGAGCCAAAGAAGTTTTACCCATAGATGGTCTAGCGGCCAAGATAATCAGGTCTGATTTTTGAAAGCCAGAGAGCTTATTATCAAGCTCCAAAAAGCCGGTTGGCACTCCGCGGAGCTGATCCTTGCTCTTATGAAGAAGATCGAGGCGCTCCCAAGCTTCGTGCAAAGTATCTTTGATGGCGGTGAATTTACGTGAGCCGGTCTTGCTGGTCACATTGTATAGTGCCTTTTCGGCTTTTTCCAATAATTCATGCAATTCTGATTCTTCGTCATAACCTAAACTAGAGATCTGTTCAGCGGCCCTTAATAATTCACGCATACTATGCTTCTTTTCTACAATCTCGGCATAATAGTTTGCATTTGTAGAACTGGGGACGATGTTTATAAGCTCAGTCAAGAAAGACATACCGCCAACTTGTTCGATTTGCTCTTTTTCTTTCAATCTACCGGATAAAGTCAAAATATCGATCGGTTGACCCTTCTGATGAAGTTCAAAAAGAGACGAATAGATCATTCGATGAATATTGGAATAAAAAGATTGTTCGCTTACAATATCTACAATGTCATGCATCACTTCTCCGCGTATCATAATAGAGCCAAGCAAAGCCTTTTCAGCTTCGATACTGTGTGGGGGTATCTTCAAGTCTTTAGTTTTGAAATAAGGTGAAGTTTCCATTTCAGTCTATTGTATCATGGTAGTTTTTTGTTCAAGGCAATCAGTCCAGTGGACAAAAAGTGGAGAAGTATTTAACTTATATTTTAGTTGTGATATTATCAATTTGGTTTATAAGTTAAG
>CAYQCS010000028.1:5188-6839 GCA_964416105.1 uncultured Candidatus Saccharibacteria bacterium | reverse complement strand
CTCGAAACAAAATCAAAAATGCTCACGAAGCTCTTGTAATAACAACAACAGAAGTAGCCAAAGCTTTGGGAAATAAAACTGGTAAAGATTTACCAAAACCACCAAAGATGTCTTCAACAACTCCAACAATGTCAACTTCTTCAAATATTACTAACTAATAAAATAACATGGACCCACAACAACAAAATCAAATTAACCCTTCAGTTCCACCAATAACACCATCTTTGGATACTAGTGGCCCGACCAATAACAAGAAAATGGGGCCAATCGTAGCAACCCTTATCATTGTTTTGGTATTAATTATAGGAATACTTTTTATGATAGCCTCAAGATTAAATAAAAACACTACACCCACTGACTCTGCTAGTGTTGCAAACTCTCCTATATTAAACGTTGATAATGATGTAGAACCTCAAACAAATATAGAACCTCTATCCGACACTTCTGATGATTTACAATCTATACAAAGCGATTTGGATAAATCTATAAGCGGTATCGATGCACAAAACATTTAAAATCATCAGATCTGTTCATTAAAAAGAGGCCTAACGGTCTCTTTTTGATTTTGTACTTGCCAAGATTGTCGAGTTTAGCTAGACTGGCGCAATGACAAATGACACAACAAAAACAGATAATAAATCCTATTCATTGATTAGCCAGAAGGTTTTAGACAAGTCTAGAATAGAAATCCAAGCTTCTATTCCCTCTTCTTTTTGGGAGCAATTTAGAAATGAGGCAATAAAGAACATAAATGAATCGGTTACCATAGACGGTTTTCGTAAGGGTATGGTTCCAGAAAATGTGCTCATAGCTAAAGTAGGTGAAGCCAAAATCGTAGAGGAAATGGCCGAATTGGCCTTATCTAGAGTTTACTTAGACATTTTGTCTCAAAATAAAATCGACGCTATCGGCAGACCTCAGGTCCAAATAACCAAATTAGCAAAAGGTAATCCTATAGAATTCAAGGTTGTTTCGGCGGTTGTGCCTGTAATAAAATTGCCGGATTACAAAAAGATTGCCAATGAAATAAACAAAGCTAGATCAAAAGGAGAAATAAAGGTTGAAGAAAAGGAAATAGAAGAAGCTATTCTTAAGATTAGAAAGTCTAGAGCGTCTCACGAAGGTCATGATCACGAAAAAATGACAGCAGAAGAACATGAGAAAGCAATCCTAGCTTCTCTTCCAGAATTGAATGACACCTTCGTCCAAAGTCTCGGAGACTTCAAAGATGTAAATGATTTCAAAATAAAAATAAAAGAAATGATCGTAGAGAATAAGAAAGAAGAAGAAAAAGAAAAAACAAGGATTCGTATCGCTGATGCTATTTTGGAAAAAACAAATATAGAATTACCGGAAGTAATGGTAGAAAGTGAGCTGAATCGAACTCAAGCTCAATTTGAAGCTGATATAGAAAATATGGGAGTCAAAATGGAAGATTATCTCAAACATTCAAAAAAGACTTTAGAAGATATCCGTAAAGATTGGTTACCTCATGCAGAGAAAAAAGCCAAACTACAGTTGGTCTTGAATGCGATTGCGGATACAGAAAAGATCAAACCTGAACCAAAAGAGATAGAAGCAGAAGTCAATCATATCTTGGAACATTACAAAGAAGCGGATAGAAGTAGAGCTGAAGCGTATGCGACTACGG